>JBCBAO010000357.1:0-2487 GCA_038532405.1 Pseudomonadota bacterium
GCTTTCCGGTCCGACCAGGAGGCGTCATGCGACGCGGATGTTCTGCGGGCTGGGGTTTCAAGTCCCCATGCCTATGACGCGACCCTGGTAAAGGCTATGGGCAAACTTTGGCTCGGCGACGGGCCGAGACTTGCGCACAGCCTTTACCAGGGTCGCGCCATAGGCATGGGGACTTGAAACCCCAGCCCGCAGAACATCCGCGTCGCATGACGCCTCCTGGTCGGACCGGAAAGCGGCCATAGCCCGGTGCGCAAGCGGGTTAAACCATTGCAGGCAAAGAAGACAGGTCGCGGCCTGTAGTGCCCACAAATCATGGCGCTTTACGTGGGTTAGCTCATGCAGAATGGCGGCCACGCGCTCCTCACGCGTATAATCTTCCTCAAACCAAGCCGGCAGCAGAATGATCGGATGTAAAAGACCGGCAACAAGCGGACCATCGCTAATAAAGCTCGACCGAATCGAAACTCTGCGTGGGTCAAGGCCGATTTTCTGGCAAAGCTCCACTACTTCGGTTTGGGTCGCCAAGCTTGCCGGTTCAGCTTCCCAGCTGATGATTTGGGCGAACAAGGTTTGGCGATACACACTCCATCCAAACATTAGCAGCGCACCGAGCACCCATGCGACGAGCAGCGAGGGCATGGCAAAGCTCGCCACCGCCTCAAACCATCCCGTGCCGGAGGCGAGGCCAGCTTCGGAAGACGCAAGTGACGGAGGCGCTTCTGCAACGGGTGGGGCAGAAATGGATGGCTCCCCGTTACCAATAAATGTCGCAGGTAAAGTCGGGTTAGAAGAGATGATCGCCGATGGTGTCGCTACAGCCCCAACCGCGGCTCCGCTGTCACCCATGATCGGCCCAAAGAGGGACCAACCGGGTGGCAAGGGCGGCAAGACCAGCCGAACAGCAGGCAGCAGCCACAAAGCGTAGGCCGCCTTTGCTCCGAACCGAGCGGCAAACGGCCGACGAATAAACAAGACAAGGACAATCAGGGCCGAAACGGCGATTGTCGTTTGCAGCGCATGGGCCAAAAATGCATCCGAAAAAAGCGCACTCATTTCTTCAACTCCCCCAACAGTTTTTCAAGATCGGCTATATCGTCATCGGTTAAGCCACGGCCGTCGGCCAGGTGGGCGATCAGCGGTGCAGCGCGCCCGGAAAACATACGGTCAATAAACTGGCGAGCGGCGCGGGTTTTATAATCGCCTTCCTTCAACGCCGTTTTGTACAGGTAGCGCCGACCATCTTGCTCGGTCGTCAGCGCCCCCTTATCGACGAGGCGGGACAATAACGTCTTCACGGTCCGGCTGGTCCAATCCTGACTTTCAGCCAGCGCTTCGTGGACTTCAGATGCCCCTAGGCCATCATTGGCCCAAAGCACCTTCATGATCTCTAATTCAGCTTTTGATATCTGGATCATAAGCAGCCTCCTTTTGAATCGATCTGCTGCAAGCACCATTTGACTACACTCGTAATCATAAAAGAGACTACAAGTGTGGTCAACTAAGAATTTATGACAATTTTTAAATGCCGTAACCGGCTCGAAAACGACGCTTAGGTCTTGCCCTGGAAACGCCAGGCATGGTTAACCGGACCACGGCCAGCGCCTAGGGGCTTTGCCGCGGCGATTGCCTTCTGCAAATAGTCCCCGGCTGAACGAATAGCCTCGTCCAACCCATGGCCAAATGCGACCTGCGCAGCAATGGCACTTGCAAGCGTGCATCCTGTGCCATGGGTCGAAGAAGTCTCTATCCGCGCATGCTCAAACAGCCATTCCCCGTGCTGGGTCTGCAAGACATCGATGATCGCATCGCCCGGCACGTGCCCGCCTTTGACAAGGGCCGCCATCGCACCTGCCTCCAGAAGAGCCTCTGCTGCACGCCGCTGACCATCAACCGTTTCAACCATTTTCCCGGTCAGGATTTCAGCCTCCGGTGCATTTGGCGTCACAAGGGCAGCACCAGGAACCAGGGTTTGTTTAAGAACGTCCACGGCCCCACGCTCCAGAAGGGGGTCTCCGGAGGTCGCGACCATGACCGGATCCACAATGCGGGGGCAATGGTCGGCGATTTCAGATAAGGCTTCCGCGACAACCTCGATCAGATCGCGTGTTCCGAGCATACCGATCTTAATAGCATCCGCGCCGATATCCGATAGGACAACGCGAATTTGTGCCTCAACAGCCGCTATCGGAACTGGCCAGATATCATGAACCCCAAGCGTGTTCTGGGCCGTGATCGCTGTAATTGCCGTACTTGCAAAACCGCCAAGGGCTGTCACGGTCTTAATGTCGGCCTGTATGCCGGCTCCACCGCCGCTATCGGAACCAGCAATAATGAAAACCCGGCCGCCCGGCGCGTCCATCTTCATTGCGTTTTCTCGCTTTAGTCCGCGTCGTCGGCAGGCGTATCAGGCAGCTAGAAAGATTGCTAGTGTCCCATCAATCCGCTTTGGGATTGATTTGGCAAACCGTTCAGTGGGCCGACAGCAAT
>JBCBAO010000358.1:0-2474 GCA_038532405.1 Pseudomonadota bacterium
CCGCTTGGTAATTTAGGCAGAGTAGTAGAGCGTGGATCGGGAGCTTGAGACATGGCGATCTAATACGACGCAGTTTATTGTTCGAAAAGGGCCGTGCTTTGTCTGCGACTTAGATTGACCAAAAGCGGACGTAAGAAACCCCCAATTGGCTGAGGACAGCTTTCGGCGGCATTGCAGACATTCCGGGTGCGCGGTGTCAGCCCATTGCTGAGCCCACTTGTTAAGCAGCCAAGATAAAATCTTGAACGTCCAAGCTGCCTGGATAAATGCGAAAAATTTGGGTTCAGTCGAGTGAGATGTCCGCGTGGCCCCGGTTTCCTGCCGCGCGCCCTTCGCGCGATCTCAGATTCCAAAATATTGGCCTTTGTTTGATGCGTTTAGTGTTACGCTGAGCATTATCTTAAGGGCAGCGAAGATCTGTTTATCACATGGGAGGGATTTGATAATGTTACGTTTATTCGGCTATACAGCGCTCGGACTACTGGTTGTTTTGATCGGTCTAGTGATTGCCAGCCAGACTATTCGTCCGACCGATCTACACGATTGGGAGTCAGCCGATTTCTACAAAACAAGCGACGAACAAACGTCACCAGGCGATACCGGCCTTTTACTCGATATGGCGTTCGAGCAAACGCTGGGTGGCGATTTGGACGGCATATCGTCGCTGGAAACGCATTTTTATCCCAACGTTCTCGCCGAGGTTCGACGCTATGCTTGGTATCCTTATCGACCGGAAGACCGTTTGACGGTGAAACCGGTCTGGTCTTCGGATGTGGAGTCAGTCACGGTCGACGGCGCAATCCAGACACCGACAGACCCGATCGAACTGAGCGCGAAAAACTATGGGCAAGAGACTCTCATTGAAGCACGGACAGCTGATGGTACCCGGACTGCGAACTACGTCATCCTTACACTTCCGCACACTTTCCCGCCGCTTAAAACACAGATCAACAATCCTCATGAGGTGGCACCAGGGATCATCACCGGCTTGCAGGCCACCCTCAACAATCCGACGTTTCCGCCGCTCAGCTTTATTAGGAACCTCCTTTACACCGAAGGCCTGTTTGGGACCCTAGCCCAATTGCGCAGAACGCGAATGCAGCCCTTCGATGATTTCACCACCGGCGAAATCGGCGTCGACCTGGACTATGAGAACAGGATCTATCCGCCATTTGTGAGCTTCGCGCTCGATAAGTTTGGAACGCCGCTGAAGTACAACAACATGGCACCACGGACGATCTTCCTGCCGATCACGACCTCACGTGACGAAGGCCTTCTCCCGGAGCAGGGCTTCATCTTCAAAGAAAACGTGATGAACTCCGATGAGAACTTCGCCGAAGCGATCACCCGCAGTTTCGTCTCCCCAAAAGGTGAAGCGAAAAAGACGGAAGTTCCGCGCCACATCCCCCAGTTCGATGATGGCCACCACATTGATGTTACGGAGTGGGAAACCATCCAGAATCTGTTCTACCGCATCCACCCGGCCGGGACCGAACTCAGCAATGGTGACGTTTTGGATGTGAACGTGACCAGCACCTATCTTGTGGAGCTTGACCGGGACGGGAACGTTGTCTGGGAGTGGGACTCGATCGACCATTTCCCTCCGACCCAGGACATTACCTACCTGCCGAAGGACCGTTATGATGAGTGGGACTATTTCCACACGAATGGCATTCGCTTCGCGCCCGGCAATGAGGAGTTGATTATCAGCGCGCGACATATGCGTGCGATTATCAATATCGATTATGCGACCGGTAATGTGAATTGGGTGCTCGCAGACCCTGCGACCCCGCTCAACCAGTTCACGTATATCGGGGACCCACTCGGAGGCATCGGAACATTGCACGCCGCGATCATGCGCGATGATGAGCTGTTTATCTTCGATAACGGCCATTACCGAACGCCGGAATGGGAAGAAGGGTCCTACATATACGGCGCGCCGATCGAGACGCGGCATGATTACACCCGCGTGGTCTCCTATAAACTCGACCTTGAGGCGATGACTGCCACCTATCAAAGAGAATGGACCTATCCGGAACGGCTTGTGCGCACAGCGGGATACCTGACGTTCGTTCCCAATGGTGAGCGGGGTGAAAACCTCCTGATCAGTTGGGGCTCAGGCGGGGCCTTCACGGAGTACAACGCCAACAATGAGCTAATCCTGTCCACCGACACAGGCGGTCTGACTTACCGATTCTACAAAACCGATATCGATCACTGGATGGATTGAAAAAACGCGCAGTGTTCTGATCGGTGCCTGATCAAAGCGAAATACGACAAGGAAAATCCAACACACCAAAAAGCATTCCACGGACATTATGGCGGCCCAGCTGTTTGCAGCGCTTGTCAAATCAGGGTGGGCGGGGAACACTCTGCATATGTTGCGTCATTCTCTCTTTGCGCTCGTTTTTTGTGGTGTTTTCCAATTGCCCGCCATGGCAGGCGAAGCAGACGTTTTGGAGGTCGAGATCCGC
>JBCBAO010000359.1:0-2466 GCA_038532405.1 Pseudomonadota bacterium
CCAATTTGTTTATGGAAGCGTATCGCGCATATCGCCGGAGGCACCGGTACCGGTTCTGAACGAAAGCCACCGCCAGCAAATGCCCGGCGGTGCCGGCAATACCGCCCGCAACCTCGCCGCCCTTGGCGCGCGCACGCGATTGATCGGCGTCAGCGGCGACGATGAGGACGGCCGGGTGCTCGAACAGTTGCTGCAAGGAACCGATGGAATAGATTGCCATCTGATCCGGTGCTCGGGCCTTGCAACGGTTCGAAAGACCCGTTTTGTCGCCGGCGTCAATCAAATGCTTCGGGTGGATCACGAGCCGAAAATCGCTATCGATCCACACACTGATCGCCTGCTGACGACGGCCATCGATGAAGCGGCGCCAGGTGCGACGGCTATTGTTATATCCGATTATGCAAAAGGGTCTGTGACGGGTGCCCTAATTTCCGCAGCACTTCGAGCCGGGTTGGCCCAGGGTGCACCGGTCATCGTTGATCCAAAGGGCGTCGACTTTGCGCGATACGGACCGGTTGACCTGATCAAGCCCAATGCAAATGAATTGGCCGCAATGACCGGTCTTGCAACACAGACAGACGCGGAAATTACCGCAGCCTTACAGAAGGCGATGTCCATTTGCGGCGCGAAAACAATGCTGGTTACCCGGGCGGCCAAGGGGCTTTCCTACCTGATCCGCGGAGGGGACGTGCAGCATATGCAGGGCGAGGCGCGTGAGGTTTTTGATGTCTCCGGTGCCGGTGATACGAGCCTTGCAGCGCTCGGAATTGCCCTGTCGGCGGGTGCGTCTATGGAAGAGGCGGCACGGCTTGCAATTGCTGCGTCCGGCTTGGCTGTTACGAAGTCCGGTACCGCAACGATTTCGGCCGCAGAATTGCTTGCGAGCGAACACGCCGCTTTGCTGTCAATTGAGCAATTGGCAGACCATGTGGACCGGTGGCGGTCTGCAGGCCAGAGTGTCGGCTTTACCAATGGCTGCTTCGATATTCTACACCCTGGTCATTTGAAACTTTTAGAAGAGGCCAAGGCACGTTGCGGACGCCTGATTGTTGGCCTGAACAGCGATGCATCGGTTCGCCGCTTGAAAGGTGCCGGTCGCCCCGTCCATGCCGAACTTGCCAGGGCCCGCGTTTTGTCTGCCTTGTCTGCCGTCGATGGTGTTGTTCTGTTTGAAGAAGACACCCCACTGGAATTGATAAAGGCGTTGCAGCCTGACGTTCTGGTCAAGGGGGGCGATTATACGCGGGACACCATTGTCGGTGCATCTGAAGTCATTGCTGCAGGGGGTGATGTTCATATCGTTCCCTTAGTTGAGGGATTTTCCACAACCTCGGCAATTGAGAAGGCGGCGGGCCACTCCCGGGATCAATCAGGATCCGACTGATCGATGGGGTCGCTATCTCCGGGGCGGTAGAGGGGAGCAATCTCTATCTCTTCAAAATCGCCGAGGGGTTCGGCCGGCTTTGGTGCATTTTCGTCCAGCCAAGTGCTCAACTGATCCACCTGTTCAAGAATAGATGCGCTTACACTGTCGGGGGATAACAATCGGCGCGGCGAGGTTTCACCCGGCAGCCGAGGCGCTAGAAACCGGAGCGGATTGCCAAGCGACTTCATTGATATGTATGCCTCACAGCCATCGGTCCTGGCTGGAGAGCAAGCGTTCGATCCCTCGGTCCGCTCGACGTCCCCGAGTATGATGCGTCCACCGAACCGCACAATCAGGGCTTCGCTTGTCAATTTTTCCGATATCGGTGCCGTGAATGGCTGGGCCCTGTCATCAACAACAAGAATAATCCCGCGCTGGCGATTTCGGGTGTCGAGATAGGTTTCAAACGCCGCATCTAAGCCCTTCGAAACAATCTGCTCGATTATATCATCTGTTTGCCCAGGGGCATGGATGGCCGAGGGGCTGTGATACAGCGGTGCATAGACCGGGATGTCGGCAGGAATCCCAGGCAAAACTTCGTCAATGGCCGAGTTATATTTCGACAGTGCCGTCTCCTGGGTCGCATCAACAAGGCCCGGCACCGAGGCCATTCCGGTTGGCGGCCCGATCAAAAATATATCCACACCCCAAGGGGTTTCCCATGCGCCGGCGGGCTCCTCCTCTGGAAAATAGGCCCAGGCCGATCTTTGCGTATAGTCGAGCGGAGCGACGCTTGCCGACGTGTTTGCCGACAGGATCGATCGGTAAACAATGTCTTTCAGGCCGAACCAGCCGATTATGGCGGCCGCGCCGAAGATGATCCACCATCTGTTCATTCTAATCGTCCATTCGCAATGGCACTATTGATGAGACCACACCCGGCGTGGTTGAGCACCTTAAATCCACCGCAATTAATCAGTTGAACATCGACCAGCCGCATTATTCCGGTTTGAGGAAGGCGATTGAGGACGATTAGAATGAACAGATGGTGGATCATCTTCGGCGCGGCCGCCATAATCGGCTGGTTCGGCCTGAAAGAC
>JBCBAO010000360.1:0-2465 GCA_038532405.1 Pseudomonadota bacterium
GCCGGAATTGGGCTTTGGTGGGCGATTACGCGAAGCTTGGGATTTTAACCCAAGTCTCCGCGCAAGCGCGTTGAACGGCCTAAGCCTGCTGCTTATCCACCCGCTCCGTCGAGCCCTCGGATCTCGAGCAAAGGTCCGATCTCGGGATCCTTGCCGCGGAAATTCCGGTAGAGTTCGTCAGCCTCGCGCAATCCGCCAGCCTCATAGACCCAAGTCTTCAATTTCAGGGCAAGATCGGGATCGTAGATATCGCCGGTCTCCAGAAATGCGGTAAAACCGTCCGCGTCCAGAATCTCAGACCAGAGATAGGCATAGTATCCGGCAGAGTAACCGCCGGCGAAGATATGCGCGAAATATTGGCTTCGGTAACGGGGCTCAATCTCATCAAGCAGTCCATAGCCTTTAAGTGTTTCTTCTTCGAAAGCGCGCGCGTCGGTAATCGCAGCGGCCTCCTCCGGCGTCAGGCGATGCCAGGCGAGGTCCAACAGGGATGCGGCGATAAACTCTGTTGTTTTAAAACCTTGATTGAAGGTAGACGCATTGCGCATTTTCTCAATGAGATCGCCTGGTATCACCTCGCCCGTCTCGGTGTGTTTGGCATAATTTGCGAGAACCTGCTCCTGGCTTGCCCAGTGCTCCAGGATCTGGGCGGGGAACTCAGTGTAGTCGCGCGGCCCATCAACGCCCGAAAAATTTTCGTAGCGGATCTGGGTCATCAAACCATGCAGGCCATGGCCGAACTCATGGAAAAGCGTCTCAACTTCATCGAAGCGCATTAGAGTGGGCTCGCCCTCTGGCGGCGTTAGCAAGTTGAGATTGTTGGTAATAATCGGGCGAACACGGTCGCCGCCAATATCGGACGTGTTCCGATAGCTGCTCATCCACGCGCCGCCACGCTTTGAATCGCGGGCATACATGTCCATCATGAACAGGCCCAAATGGGCACCGTTTTCATCCTTCACATCATAGGATGTAACGACTGGATTCCACAGCGGGGTCTGGACCTCTTCAAAGGTAATTCCAAAGAGTTTCGTTGCCATATCGAACGCACCCTGGCGAACGGCACCTAGTTCAAAATACGGCGCAAGGGCAGCATCATCAAAGGCATAACGATCCTGGCGGACGCGCTCGGCATAGTGCCACCAATCATGTCCCTCGGCTTTGAAACTGTTACCATCAGCATCGATCAATGCCTGGATATCGGCCAGTTCGACACTGGCACGTACAAGACCGGGGCGCCAAACGCGGAGCAAGAACTCCTCCGCGCCTTCGGGCGTTTTCGCCATGCGCGTTTCCAATTGATAGTGAGCATGGGACTTATACCCCATCAATGTGGCGCGTTCGGCGCGCAGTTGGGCAATCTTGATTGCAACCGTGCCATTGTCATTCTCGCCCTCGGCCGCCCGCAAACGATAGGCATCGAAAAGTTGTCGGCGCAGGGGGCGATTGGTCGATTGCGTCATGAATGTCTCATAGGGAGAGCGGTTCAGACCGACGACCCACTTGTCTTCGCCATCAACTTTGATCGCCGCTTTGAAACTGTCACTCAGGCCGCCAAGGTCCGCTTCGTCCGTGATCTCAAGTTTGAAACCCGTGGTCGCCTTCAAGAGATTTTGGCCGAAAGCGGTGGTCAGCCCCGAGATCTCTTCATTGATGGCAGCGACACGATCCTTTGTCTCCTGATCCAATGCAGCACCCGCGCGAACAAAATCACGATGCGTAAGCTCCAACAGCCGCGCATCCTGCTCGTCAAGCTCCAGTGTATCTTTTTGCTCGTAAACCGCTTTCACACGGCTGAACAGCGCTTCATTAAATTGGATCGCGTTCGTTTCACGCGTCAGCATTGGATAAATCTGGGTCTCCAGATCCCGCAGCGTATCGTTTGTATCCGTGCTCGTAATGTTTCCAAATGTGCCGGCGACCTTGCTCAAAAGATTGCCAGCCTGGTCCAGGGCGACAATCGTATTCTCAAAACCTGGAGCCTCGGCATTGTTTACGATGGCATCGATATCCGCGCGCAGTTCCAGAACCCCTGCTTTCATGGCCGGCATATAGTGAGCATCGGTAATTTCGGAAAATGGGGGCGTCTCGTACGGGGTCTCCCAATCTGCCAAGAATGGATTGCCCTCAAGCTCAGCTTCTGAAACGACGATTTCAGTTATTGCCTGACTATCTGCGGCGGTTGTCTCTACCCCGGCCAGATCGCCAGCGCTTGTCGCAGCATCGTCGCTGGCCGGCTCACCACCGCATGCCGCCAACCCGATCGTAAGCGCTACGAACGAAACCGATATCGCTAAACTTCTCATCGTATTCTCCAAATACATCTTCTCCGACGTCTATGGTCTGATATTCTACGTTTACATTGAATGTTGGCAAAATACTGCCGGTAAAGATGTATTTGGAGAATACGATGAGAAGTTTAGCGATATCGGTTTCGTTCGTAGCGCTTACGATCGGGTTGGCGG
>JBCBAO010000361.1:0-2464 GCA_038532405.1 Pseudomonadota bacterium
GTATTGCCGCCGGTATCCGCCTGGTTGAGGCAGGCGCTGCCCCAAGGCTTTTGGTTTCTGGCGTTCATCCGAATGTCTCCCTCACCGATATTGCGGCCCTCGCAGGGGGGAGCAGCACGGTTTATGATTGCTGTGTTGAGCTTGGCCATACCGCCAAAACGACACTCGGAAATGCCGACGAAACAGCAGAATGGGTCGCCAATAATGGATACCGTCGCCTTATCGTGGTGACGTCGGACTATCATCTTCCGCGCAGCTTAATCCTCCTGCGTGATGCCATGCCAGGAACAGAACTTGTTGGATATCCGGTCCGTACGGCGATTAACCCTGAACAGCCGTTCAAAACCTTGCGCGCGTTCAGAGGCCTCGCATCGGAATGGTTGAAATGGCGGGTCACTGGGTTACGGGACCGGCGCAGATGATACGGTCCATCATTTTCGTCATCTGGATCTACGCCACCATGGTGGTGCTGGCATTCCTCTGCTTGCCTGCGATGCTTCTGCACCGCAAAGCGGCGCTGGCACCAGTAAGATTCTGGATCAAAAATGTGCGGTGGAGCCTTCGCGCCATCGTTGGCATAACAACCGAGATCAGAGGCCGTGAGCATGTCCCGGAAGGTGGATTGCTGATCGCAAGCAAACACCAGTCCATGTATGATGCGTTCGTGCCGTTTTTGATCGTAGATGACCCGGCAATTATCATCAAACGGGAGCTTTTATGGTACCCGGTCTTTGGTTGGTATGCCTGGCGGACGGATATGATCCCTATTGACCGCGCCGGAGGGTCCAAAACCCTGAAACGGATGTATGCCGAGGCGCGCAAACGGACGGACAAAGGCCGCCAAGTTCTCATTTTTCCAGAAGGCACGCGCCGCGCGCCGGGGGCACCGCCGGCCTACAAAAGTGGCATCTACGCGCTTTATTCAAAGCTTGATGTGCCATGCCTGCCCATTGCGCATAATGTTGGCCTGTGCTGGCCAGCCCATGGTTTGCGGCGGCGGCCAGGAAAGATTGTTGTCGAATGCCTGCCGGTTTTACCCTCAGGGCTCGACAAACAGTCCTTCATGGACACATTGGAGACAGCTATAGAGCCCGCCTGCGACCGCCTGCTGGATGAAGGTCTTCTGGCCCAAGGACTTACCCGATCTGACTTGGACTCCGCTTAGAATGACAAAAGCCCCCTCTTCCCGACCATCACGATTTTGGCTTTACACCCCTTTTGTCGGCCTTGCATTTATCATTGCCATTTACACCACCTATTGGTTCTGGATGCGCGCACAACTGGAACAGGGCATAGACACGTGGATCGCCCAGCAACGTGGGGCCGGGACGGAGATCTCCTATTCCAGCAAACGGTTGGACGGATTTCCTTACCGGTTCGCCTTGACCATATCCAACCCTGACATATCGAGACCCAGCACTGGAGAGCGCTGGCGCGGGCAAACACTCCAACTGATCATGCAACCCTGGAACCTAAGCCATGTCATTGGCCGAGCACCTGGTCGGAACGAAATCCTTTTCGTTGGCGGCGAACCCATTACCGTTCAGCTTGGCGGAAAATCAGCAGCGAGCCTCAGTTGGTCGGAGAACACACTGCGCCGTGCATCCCTGCTGTTGGATGAAGCCGATATTTCCACCTTTGCCGGCCCTATTGCGGTTGAAGACTTCGCGATCAACCTTGGACCATCCCCATCGAATGACACTGTTTTGCGCATGGCATTTGATTGGAACCGGATCGGCCTATTCCAAGCACCGCCAGAAGCAGATTGGCTTGGTGATACACTCGAAAACGGCTCAATCCGCGCGGAAATTACAGACGGCATGGGGCTCGTGGGTGGTGACTTGGATATAGCCACCTGGCTGCGGGGTGGACCCAGAATTATCCTTGCGCAAGGGATTATCAATTGGGGTCCTGTCCGGCTTGGTGCCAAAGGCGATGTCGGCCTCCTGCCAATGACATGTATGGCGGATGGCATTGCGAATGTGCGTCTCGAAAATGTGGATGGACTAAAAAATGCCCTGGAACAGGCAGGACAACTGTCAGATGATGTGAATGCGGGTTTAACGGGCATGGCGTTTGCCAGCCGTGACGGTGGATTTGCGACCATGACCTTCCGCGAAGGTGTTCTGACTTTCCTCGGCCAAGAGGCTGCAACCCTTCCTCCCATATGCGGTACGGGCTAAGGCGATGCCTGTTCCGCCTGCCTCTGCCTTAAAAGCTGCCTGTACCGACCTCGCCAAGGCCGATCCAGCCCTGGCACGGGCCTATCGGGAAGCTGGCCTCCCCGCTTGGCGCGCGCGACCGGTAGCCTATGAGACCATTGCAACCACGATCGCCTATCAACAGGTCTCTACAAAGGCTGCGGCTGCAATCTGGGCCCGTGTGACAGACTTTCTGCCAGCAGTTACGCCGGAAACCGTCATCGAGACGGATGATGATGCCCTTAGAAATTGCGGGCTTTCCC
>JBCBAO010000362.1:0-2464 GCA_038532405.1 Pseudomonadota bacterium
TGTGGTTCGCAGTGCCTGGGCTGACACCATCGCTTCGGCAAACCGGCATAATGCGCCAGGCAAATTCACAGCCTTTGTCGCCTATGAGTATACCTCGGCAGGGGGAATAAGGGATAACCTGCACCGCAATGTCATCTTCAAAGGCGATCGGGCCCCCAGTCTCCCGTTTTCCCGAATGGACTCTCCAAATGCTGAGGATCTCTGGACGGAAATGGAAGCGTGGCGGGCCGACGGTATGGATTCCATTGCCATCCCGCACAACTCGAACGGTTCGGGCGGGCGTATGTTTCAGCGCACTTATTATGACGGCACACCGATCGACAGCGCCTACGTCGAAACCCGCATGCGCAATGAGCCCATTGTCGAAATCACGCAGGTTAAAGGCACATCCGAAACGCACCCAGCTTTATCGCCGAATGACGAATGGGCTGGTTTTGAAATCATGCCCTACAAGATCGCGACAAATGTAATTAGTGAGGTTGAAGGCAGCTATGTGCGGGACGCCTATCGCAGGGGCTTGGAACTCGCTGATCAGGGCGTTGGGAACCCTTACAAATTCGGCCTGATTGGTTCCAGCGACAGCCATGTCGGGGCCGGCTCATTTGACGAAGACAATTACTGGTCGAAGGTTGGGATTATTGATGCGACCGCGGAACTCCGCGGATCTATCCCTGGTCAGGGGATCAATCAGTCGACATCGGTGAACACAACTGAGCCGGAGTCCGCTGCTAAGATCCGGACGCAGGACGGATCGGGCCGCACCTATCGGGACACCTATTATCATACATGGGGAGCTTCAGGACTTGCCGGGGTCTGGGCTGAGGAAAACACACGGGACTCCCTTTTTGAGGCCATGCGCCGAAAGGAGACTTTTGCCACCTCCGGGCCCCGCATTCGGGTGCGCTTCTTTGGCGGAGCTGGGCTCAGGGATCTTTCAATGGATGAGACGGATTATTTGACATCTGCTTATGCAGACGGCGTTCCCATGGGCGGCGACCTTTATGGGTCAGATGAGGCAGACGCTCCCGTCTTGCATGCGTGGGCATTGCGGGATCCGCTGGATGCGCCATTGCAGCGTGTGCAAATCGTCAAAGGGTGGGCAGGTGAAGATGGCATGACCGAAGAGAAAGTATTCGATGTCATCTGCTCAGATGGCCTGGCGGTTAATCCTGAAACCCATCGCTGTCCGGACAATGGTGCACTCGTTAATCTTGCGGACTGTTCGATATCCGATGATGTTGGAGCGGACGAGCTGAAAACAAATTGGGTCGATCCTGATTTTGATCCGGACCAGGCAGCTTTCTACTATGTCCGTGTTCTGCAGAACCCGACATGCCGCTGGTCAACCTATGATGCTCTGCGCGCCGGGGTTGAGCCTCGCCGAAACATCGCCGCCACCATACAGGAGCGCGCATGGACGTCTCCGATTTGGTACACACCGACCTAAGTTTACCGCAAATATTGGACAGTTCGATCATGTTCTCTGTTATCCGCCGGATCATTACGGATCGCTTTACGATATTTGCCCTTATTGGAATGAGCTTCTTCTTCGTGGACGGGCGTTTCTCAGATCATCCCAACGAAATTCGCATTGGGCACGGTGACATCGCCATGCTGGAAGGGCGCTGGGAGTTGCAAACGGGGTCAAAGCCAAACGCAGCCGAATTGGACGCATTGATCGACTTCCATATACGCGAGGAAGTTCTGGTGCGGGAGGCCCGCCGTCTTGGTCTTGACCAGGACGATGTGATCCTACGTCGTCGCTTGGCCCAGAAAATGGAATTGCTTCTCCGCGATGATGGCCTGGACGATATGGCCATCACGGCTGGAGCGCTTGAAGATTTCTACGGCGAGAACCCGCAGAGATATTCTGTGCCCAAGAATGTTGGTTTTAAGCACATCTATCTGGGCACAGGTTCGGCAGAGCTCACCGCTGCAGTCGATCTCATCACTAGCGAATTGCGCGCCACTCAAGACCCGGAACATTGGCGCAGCCTCGGCCGACCATTCATGTTGGCAAGGGAATACGCTCCGCGTACGGAAGCTTCATTTCGGGAAGTGTTCGGCGCGGATTTTGCCACGCGCCTTATGGAAGAAACGGAGCCCGGCGAATGGTGGGGGCCGGTTCAATCGGCCTATGGATGGCACCTCGTCCAGACCCAAGTCGTTCAGGACGCGCGCACGCTTAGTCTGGCGGAAGTGCGCGATCAGGTGGCCACCGATGTGCTGGAGGCCCGCTCGAGTGACCGAACACGCGACAAACTTGGGGCTGTTATTGCGCAGTATAATGTCTATCAGGACTGGCGCGACCAATGAGGTGGTTCGCGGGGCTGCTGATCTGGCTGGTTTACGCGTTTCCTGCTTCAGCCCATGAAATCAGGCCGGCCCATCTGCAAATTGATGAGCAGTCCGAAACCGCGATATCCATTCGCTTCCGCCAGCCTGTTGTTGATCTCGGAGACAA
>JBCBAO010000363.1:0-2450 GCA_038532405.1 Pseudomonadota bacterium
CAAACGGGTTCCAATCGACCGACGCCGCCATATTCAAGCCCATAATCAAGATCGAGATCGATCCGCATATCAGCGCAGCCACGCCGGTGAACCCGAGATACATCGGGCCAATTTGAGCGTCGCCAATCTTTCCCATGACGTAACTGAAGATCTTGACCGGTTCTCGCGACCAATTTCCGTCGGGGAGTTCTACCCCAGGATCGAAGTGGCCACGCACCTGCGTCTGGGTGAAAATATATTGATAATCAGCCATGGCTCATTACTCCGTTATTTGTTCCCAGAAGGGGAGGTTGCGCCATCCGTCCCAGAACTCGACCCACGAGCCCTCATAAAGTGGTCCGCTGATGACGATGCAGACGGCACTCCAGAAACCTGCCGAGAGGGCGAGAAACAGGCCAACACGGTGAATACCGAGCGTTCCGACCGAATACCCGAACAGATCTCGGAAGAAAGAGTTTTCGTGCTCCGGGGCCTTCACGAGGCGTCCCTTGCCTGGATTGGCGGCTGACAAAACAGCGCCGCCATGCATCGCAAGCGCCAGCGTCGTGGTGAAGAAGAAGGTTATCGCCACCATATGCGCCGGATTATAATGGAAGTTCCCGTACAGATAGCCTGTATAAGAGACCCAATCGAGGTGGCTCATTATGCCATAGGGAAATCCATGTCCCCATGCCCCCATTAGGAAGGGGCGGATCACGACTAGGGTAACATAAGCGAGCACCGCAAAACTGAAAGCGAAGGGAACATGTAAGCCCATGCCGAGTTTTCGGCTGATTTCGACCTCGCGAAGGATCCAGGATCCAAAAGCGCCCACTGCACAGAATGTGATTAACTGCCACAGCCCACCCTCGGCCAAGGGCGCAAAGGCGAGACCATAACTGACATCTGGCGGATCAATACTAATCAACCACGGGTTCCAAGTATCGCCCAGAGATGCTCCATAAAATATTAGTGCTGTACCGAGACTGGCTAAAAATGCCGTCGTGATACCGAAGAATCCGACATAAAAAGGTCCGATCCAATAGTCGAACAAGTCGCCTCCAATGAGCGTCCCGCCGCGGATCCTGTATTTTCGTTCAAAACTAAGTAGTGCCATCGGCGCTGTCCTTTAATTCCTCGTCGCTCAATTGCAGATCATGCCGCTAATTTGTGCGAACTCGAATGCCGCAACACCAACGCCAGTTTTGACGAGACGTTGCGTTATTAATGGGCGGCGCGATTGAATTGGCACCGCCCACTAACGATCGCGTTAGCCCAGAGCACTGGTATTGAGATAGTCGAGCGCAGCTACTGTCCGCTCGCCAAGGTCAAACCAGTTATATTCAGGCGTGCTTAGCAGAACGAAGTGAATCAGAACCGCGAGTGTGAACAAAAAGATCGTCAACGCAGTCAATACGCGCCGAGGATCAAATATCATCCAAATTCTCCACATTGTGAGAACTCCTCTTGTCTAATGATTACTGAATTACGCCAAGCCATGGTTTGTAATACCAAACCAACATGTGCGCGATGAAAGCCCAGAATGTGAAAAGCAAAAAGCCCCGCACAAACAGGCCATGAACGGCTTTCGCCTCTGTGGCGGTCAGCCCAGAAAGCGATTCAGACCGTTCTGATAGGTCACTGGCCATACAAATCTCCTCTTTTGGCCTCAAGAGTCTGGCTGCATCGAAGCCCTGCGGCCTTGGGCATTACGTTGACGTCGAGCATCAACGTATTCGGGTATGGGAAGGGAAACGGCTTTTGCGTCATCGTCCCATATACATCCATGGTAATGTTGCGTTCAGACGCTCCGCAGCGTCGTGAAAAATATTCATTCGAATTCTCGGCAGGTCTCTGGTGCATAAGGCGATGAGGGACGTCGCGAGCGATGCCAGCAGAGCTACAGGATAAAAGAGCACGAAATATATCAAATACTGGTTTCGTTTTCCGCGAGCCGGGCTTGAGCGTTTGCTATGATTCATAATCGTCTCCCATTATTGCTCGTCAGGCGGCTCTAGCATCGCTTATTCGACGGAAAGCTGATTTCACGAGATCTGCGGTGATTATTGTTTCGCCCGCATCGCGGGCATTTTGTTCGGTGAGGTCGCGCAGTCTTTTTGCGGCGGAAATTCGAGCGAGTACCGGAAAGCCTTCGACGCAGGCATCAAGCGTATGGCTCGCATCCTCGTTCCACTCTAATGCACCCGCAATTTTGGAGAGCGTCGCCTCGGCGTGGTCCAGGTCAGTACCAAGTGGCAGAATATGAAAAAGCGTGTCGAACAACGCATTACAGATTTCCTGCAATAAATACGTTGCACCGGAGTATCCCATAAACGGCGTTCCGACATGGCGTCTTATGACGGCACCGGGGAAGGAGGCCGGAATATAGCAGCTGCGCGCCCCTGTTTCCTGGAGATACATTCGCTCATTGAAACTTCCAAAAACAACGAGCGGTGCGTTTTGGGTCAGGG
>JBCBAO010000364.1:0-2411 GCA_038532405.1 Pseudomonadota bacterium
GGCTGTCATTGCGGCTGGCCTACTTGTCCATAATTGTTTCGAAGCCACCAAAGATCATCCGCTTGCCATCGAATGGCATTCTCGCGCCTTCAGCCTCGAAAAAAGGGTCTTTCACTGCCTGTTCCATGCCTCGATCACGCGCCGCCTTCGAAGGCCAGATGATCCAAGAAAAAACAACGGTCTCATCTGGCTTCAACTTCACGGCCATTGGGAAAGAGGTCACCTCTCCATCGGGTACGTCGTCTCCCCAACACTCAACAACACGTTCAGCCCCATACTTTTTGAATATGGGCGCACTTGCTTTTGCATGGTTGAGATAAGCGGCCTTATTGGCTGTTGGAACCGCGAGTACGAAACCATCCACATAGGTCATTGGGGTCGCTCCACACCTTTTAATCCGTCAATGCTCATTGCGTTCTCGTTGTAAAATGACTCCGCCCATTGGTCGGCATTCATCTTTGGATTATCCGCAAACCGCTTGAGTTGATCGCGCTCCTCGCGGAAATCCATGAATGGCACACCCCAGCCGCAGCTATCCTGGATGCGTGTCAGGTCAACGGTGACAATGGCCCGCGCTTTATCAAAGGATGGAAAGTGTTTGAGCAGGTCTGGGAACCGGGGATCATCAAATTGAACCGCATCACCTTGGCCGTATAATCGCAGGATCAGAGCACGCCCCTCAAAGGCGCAAAACATGATCGTGATACGACCATTTTCCTTTAAATGCGCCAGAGTTTCTATGCCGGATCCACCAAGGTCGAGCCAAGCGACCTTTTTTGGGCCGAGGATCGCGAAACTATCATATCCCTTTGGACTAAGATTAACATGCCCGCCAGTACCCGCAGGCGCTGTAGCGACAAAGAACATTTTCTGCGCCTCTATGAAGGCTTCTAATTTGTCGTCGATTTGATCGTAGGTTTTGCCCATATCTAGCTCACAAGTTCGAAGGGTTCGAGCCCTGACAAATGCAGTGCCGTCTCTGTTTGGGGAATTGGGCGCGGCGGTCGCGCAGATGCCACCTTCGCAAGTGTTTCGATGTGTTCGAGGGTTGTCCCGCAGCATCCGCCAATAACATTGACAAGGCCGCTTAATGCCCATTCGTCAAGATGCGCAGCCATTTGATCTGGTGTCTCATCATATTCCCCAAAAGCATTCGGCAAGCCTGCATTTGGATAAGAGATTATTCGTGTATCAGCGACCCGCGAGATCGCAGCGATATGCTGTCGCATCAGCTCTGCACCAAGTGCGCAGTTAAGCCCCACGGCCCAGGGCCTTGCATGTTTTATGGAAAACCAGAACGCTTCGGCGGTTTGGCCAGATAAGGTTCGCCCGGATGCATCGGTTATCGTACCAGAAATGATAATTGGTATCGCCTCACCAGTCTCTGCTTCCAGGTCAAGAAGCGCCTTGATCGCGGCCTTTGCATTTAAGGTGTCGAAAACAGTTTCGATCAGAAAAAAGTCGATGAACGGTGCCATCGCTTTTGCTTGTTCGATATATGCCGCTCGAACATCATCGAATGTTACCTCTCGAAAACCTGGATCATTTACATCCGGCGACAGCGACAGGGTTTTATTAGTTGGACCAATCGCGCCAAGCACACCAATGGTACGCTGCCCATCCCGGCCTGCGTCATCTGCGGCCTCGCGGGCAAGCCGCGCACCTTCGCGCGCAATCTCCGCTGCCAGGCCCTCCATACCGTAGTCAGCCATGGCGATTGTCGTGGCACTGAATGTATTGGTTTCGATAAGGTCAGCGCCAGCCTCGATATAGCGCCGATGAATGTCTCGTATGTCATCGCCGCGGGTCAAATTCAGTAAGTCGTTATTGCCTTTCAGCGGAACTGCCCAATCGGTGAAGCGGTCGCCGCGAAAATCGGCCTCCGAGAGCTTCAATTGCTGAATTTGAGTTCCCATGGCACCATCCAGTACCAGGAGACGCTTGTCGGCTGTTCGTGTCAGCTCTGATATGCGGTCTGAACGCATTGTCACTATAAGCCTCCTAGTGTCCTACCATTGTAGCAGGTTTTAACCCCAATAAACGGCATGTCGAAAGCGCCAGTGGGGCTTTGTTGAGTGTGTAGAAATGGAAATCTTTCACCCCTTCATCTGCTAATTTGCGGCATAAATCAGCGGCGACCGTAGCTGTTACGAGATCGCGGGTCTCTGGATCATCGTCCAATCCGTCATATCGCTCATGCAACCATGCCGGCAAAGTCGCCTGGACCATTGAGGCCATGCGCTTCAACCCGTTAAAGTTCGCCTGGAGCATAATCCCAGGGACAATTGGCAAAGTAACCCCCCCTGTCCGTGCCCGCTCGACAAAGCGCAAATAAATGTCTGGTTCGAAGTAAAACTGGGTTATGGCGCGCGTCGCACCAGAGTCCTGCTTTGCTTTTAGCAATGCAATAT
>JBCBAO010000365.1:0-2405 GCA_038532405.1 Pseudomonadota bacterium
CAGAAATTCGAGACCGGTAGTTAGGGCGGTGTAGAGCGCGCGGCGGGCTTCATCGTCGCTTTGGAAGCGGGTGTTGCCGTCGGCGCCTGCGGTGGTCATCAGCGTCGCAAAGGCGGGCCAGTTGGCGAGGATCGTAGCGGATTTATTGGCAAGGCCTGTGGCAATCACCTGGGTTAGGCGGCAGGCATAGTCTGTGTCGGTTTGCGGCTCGTAGAGCAGCCGTTCCAATGCTGTGAAGCCTTGGGCAGCGGCAGAAACTTCTCGCCACGAGGCTGGATCACCGACAATAGGGTCTTGGACGGCAACGAGCCGCCCCAGCGCTTTGCCCGTGCTGTCTTTGGGATCCGGCCAGAAGTGCATTTGCAGGGTCAGAGCCTGATCCTCAATCGGGCCGAACTGAATGTGGCTGATCGAGATCCACGCGTCATAGGCGGCGTTGAATGCGGGGCGCACCGCCGCGGGTGCGCAGTTTTCGGCAGCATCCGAAGCGAGATCATCCGTGGTCTGTGCCAGCGCTATATGACTGGGCAGAATATGCGTGTCGATGGTGCGTTGCACATCTGCAAAGGCGGGCAGGGCGGTCAGGCAGAGGGCAATGGCAAGGCGCATATCAGAGGCTTTCAAGGAAACGGATCAGGGCGGTTCGGTCGGCGGGCGACATGTTGATGACCGACTGTTTTTGCGGCTCGGCCTCGCCTCCGTGCCATAGGACAGCTTCCAGCAAGTTTCGGGCCCGACCGTCGTGCAGGAAATAGGTGTGGCCGGAGACGGTTTCCGTCAGGCCAATGCCCCAGAGTGGCGGCGTGCGCCATTCCTGTCCGGTTGCACGGGCTTCTGGCCGGTTGTCGGCAAGGCCAGGCCCCATGTCGTGCAACAGCATATCGGTATAGGGCCAAATGAGCTGGAAACTCTGCTCTGGCTGACCGTCAAGTCGGTGGGTTACGTGTTTGGGCGTGTGGCAAGCGATGCAGCCGGTGTCGTAGAAGACCTGTTTGCCACGCAGCACCTGCGGATCGCCGGTGTCGCGCCGCGCAGGAACGCCCAGGTTAGACGAGTAAAAGGACACAAGTTCTAGGCCCACATCGCCAATCTCAGCATTGTCGTGGATGGCCGTATTCCCGTTGGGCGCGGCTTGGCATGAGGTTTGCAGATCGGTGCAGTCACCAGAGCCAGCGGGGAATAGAGTTGTTGAAATGCCGATGTCTCCGGCAAACGCCCCCGCCGATTGCTCCCAAACTGAAGGCTTGCCTGCCTTTAGCCCGAAGCGGCCCAGCATGGGTACGCCGTATTCGCTGGACATGACGATCTGTGCGCGGCCAGAGATGCCGTCGCCATCCGCATCGTCGGGGTCCGCCAGTGCGAGGATGTCGGCAGCGGGGATTGCATCTAGCAGGCCAAGGCCAATCATCTGCGGGGCAACGCGCGGGCTGATCATGACGTCGGGATGCAATGGGCCGTAGCCCAGGTTTGTCAGGTCGTATTGGGGCGTGCGCAAGGACGCAGTTTCGCCTCCCGAAAGTTCAATCACCTCTTCCTTGAAGGTGATGCTGATCTGCGCCTCTGCCGGGACGCCGGCAATGGAAAAGTCTTGAATTTGGCCGCCGTAAGACGGTTCCGGTTGCGACGCGATGTAGCCTTCAATCTCGTCAGGAGTGGCTCCTCCGGGGATCGAAATGCGCATGAGCATTGATGTGGCGCTGTCTTCATTACCTTCAGGCGGATGACCACGCCCGTCTTTGAGATGGCAACGTTGGCAGGACCGGGCGTTGAAAAGCGGGCCTAACCCATCGGACGCCAGAGTGGATGAAGGGGACGAAACCCACAGTTTTTTGAACAGACCGTTGCCGACTTTGAAATCCAACTCTTTTTCGAAGCTGATGTTGCCGGAAGGTTGCGAAAACGCGTTTCGGCTGTCGATCACCCGGACAGTCGCGGCACCGGCCGGATTGCTCTCGAATTGTTCTGGTTTCGAGAAATCGTCGGTGGGTTGAACCACGGCTGCGATCCGCTCTTTTTCCGCTTCCGTTCGGGAGATTACGGGCAGGTGTAAATCCGTGAGGTCAGCTGCAGCGTCCAGCGGAAATGACAAAATTCCGACAAATAGCGTCAGGACTATGGTGGTATGGCGACGCATGACTTATAAATATACTCAGGAATTTGGGATGGCGAGGTGATTCCTGCCTCGACCCTATGGAGAGACTGCGACATGGTGCCCTTGCGATTGGATCTGGCGGCAGACGCCCGTCCCGCACCACCGCAGCGGCAAGTATCAGATGAAGCCTTTGCCTATCTGAATTTCTTGCGGTTCATGTCCATGTCCTGTCGTGTCAAACCACGCACAGACCTGTTTCAAGCGTGCGCGCTGCTGCATGCCAGCCGGTCCGCGAGCCGCGAGGCTCACGCCG
>JBCBAO010000366.1:0-2395 GCA_038532405.1 Pseudomonadota bacterium
CACAATCGGGCTCGGCTACGCTGTGGTGTCCGATGAGGGGGACGCCGCATTTTTGGAGGCCGGCGCACCAGTAAATGGCGCGCGCACAAGCCTTTTTGCGGAAGCGGCCAATGAAGATGCCGAACCCCAACTGCCCCTGACGCTGACGGCCTCCCGCCAGGCCTGGTTGGAAGCGCGCGGGGCCGACGGCACGATTTTCAGGTCTCGCACCATGGCGGCTGGCGAGGTTTATCACCCCCGTATTGGAGCTGGATGGACGGTTTCTGCCCGGGATGGATCGGCTTTTATCTGGCATGTCGGCGATATTGAAATTGGTCGCCTCGCCGAGGAGGCATCGGCTGTTTATGCGATCAGTGTGGATGGCATAGCCCAGCAGGCACAGGCCCTTGCCGCGCCCGCGCTTGCGGCGGTTGGCGAACAAAAGCCAAGCCAGTAGTTCCAAAATTACGCCGCCTAATCCCCCGAGCAAGCTTGCTATCGGGCGCGTCCGGGGTCAGATACGGTATGAGCCTGATTGCATTGACCGGTGAAGGCCAAGACCGATGAGCCATATGCACAATTCCATTCGGCCCTGGCGGAACGTTGACCGGCGTCGTTCCCGGAAAATTCGCGTTGGAACGGTTGAGGTTGGGGGCGATGCACCGATCGCCGTTCAGACCATGACCAATACGCCGACCCATGATGCGGCCGCGACCCTTGCCCAGATTGGCCGGGCCGCCGAGGCCGGGGCGGATATTGTGCGCGTGTCCTGCCCAACCAAGGACGCAACCGCGGCAATGCCGACCATTTGCCGTGAAAGCCCGGTCCCGATCGTGGCGGATATTCATTTTCACTATAAACGTGGCATTGAGGCCGCCGAAGCTGGGGCGGCGTGTCTGCGGATAAATCCCGGCAATATTGGCTCCGAAGCGCGGGTGAAGGAAGTTGTGGCGGCCGCACGGGCGAATGGCTGCTCCATGCGTATCGGCGTCAATGGTGGTTCCCTTGAGCGCCACCTTTTGGAGAAATACGGAGAGCCATGCCCCGACGCGATGGTTGAAAGCGCCCTCGACCATGCGCGTATCCTCGATGATCTTGGGTTCCATGATTATAAGATTTCGGTCAAAGCCTCCGACATGTTTTTGACCGTAGCGGCCTATCAGTTGCTATCCGAGGCCACCGACGCACCATTGCACCTCGGGATCACCGAGGCTGGCGGCGCACGGACGGGAACAGTCAAATCCTCCATTGGTATGGGAAGCCTGCTTTGGGCTGGCATTGGAGACACCATTCGCGTGTCGTTGTCTGCCGACCCCGTGGAGGAGGTGAAGGTTGGCTTCGATATGCTCAAATCCCTCGGGCTTCGTTCGCGGGGGGTGAATATTATTGCGTGTCCAAGCTGCGCCCGGCAGGGTTTTGACGTCATCTCAACCGTCCAGACGCTTGAGGAGCGGTTAGCCCATATTTCCGAGCCGATTTCGCTGTCAATTATCGGCTGTGTTGTGAATGGGCCGGGCGAGGCGGCGATGACCGATCTTGGCTTTACCGGCGGCGGTGCGGAGGCCGGAATGATGTATGCCGCGGGGAAGGTCGACCGCAAGGTTGGCAATGCCGACATGGTGGAAGAGATTGTCTCCGCCGTAGAGGCCAAGGCAGAAGCCCTGCGCGCAGAGCGGCTTGCAGCTGAATGAGACGAAAAGGTTGCCATTGCCCCCTTGCGCATATTGAGATGGGGCGTTCTGCCTTTACGCCGATTGAGGGCGCTCACCTTTCAATTCCGCTTCAAGTGATCGCAAGACGGTTTCGGCAAATGTTGTAAACGCCTTGACCCTGGCAACACGCCGCAGGTCCGGATGGGTCAGGATCCAGATATCCCTTGCCGGGGTCGGCGGTCGTTTGGTTGCCCGCACAAGGCCAGGGTCCATGTCCCCCAAGATGCAGGGAAGCATGGCTAAGCCCAGACCATTTCGAGCCGCGGCTTGCTGCAGATGCGGGTCCGGAAAACAGCCCCATACCGGCACGGCGGAAAATTCGGTTTTGGCGGTCCAGTCAGGATGGGGCTCCGGCGGATCTTTCCAGCCAAGCCAACGCGCGGACTTCGGGTACTGGTCGATCTTGTGCGCGGCGAGGTAGCCGGGGCTTGCATAAACCGTTTCGAAATAAGGAAATAGCCGCTTGCCGACCAGCGTTTCGGTTGGGCTGTTGTCCATCCGGATCGCGATATCGGCCTCCCGGCGTGCAAGATCTGCAAAATCGACCCGGGTGTCCAGATGCACTGAAAGTCCTGGATATGCATTGGTAAACTCAGCCAGGCGAGGGGCAAAGGCGGCGACGGCAAGTGGCCCGGCAATCGTCACACGAATATCGCCCTGTAACAGGTCGTCACGCCCGGCAATGCGCCGGTCCGCATCTTGGA
>JBCBAO010000367.1:0-2363 GCA_038532405.1 Pseudomonadota bacterium
CCAGATCATGGTCGATGGGAAAAAGTCGACGGCTGAGCGGATTGTCTATGGTGCATTGGACCTCGTTGAGGGCCGCGCCAAGCGTGACCCGGTCGATGTGTTTAAGGATGCTTTGGAAGCGATTGCGCCTGCGGTTGAAGTGCGCTCGCGGCGCGTTGGTGGGGCAACGTATCAGGTGCCGGTCGAAGTGCGGCCAGAGCGCCGCCAGGCCCTCGCCATTCGCTGGCTTGCTGCTGCTGCACGTGCCCGCAATGAAAACACAATGCGCGAGCGCCTCGCTGGCGAATTGATGGATGCAAGCCAAGGCCGTGGAACGGCTGTTAAAAAGCGCGAAGATACGCACCGTATGGCGGAAGCCAACCGTGCCTTCTCTCACTATCGCTGGTAAATTTTAGATCCCGATTTTTTCGAACTGAAGGTAAGTCACATGGCCCGCGAATACCCGCTGGAGCGTTATCGCAATTTTGGCATCATGGCACACATCGATGCCGGCAAGACAACGACCACAGAGCGCATCCTTTATTATACCGGTAAATCCCACAAGATCGGGGAGGTCCACGACGGTGCGGCCACCATGGACTGGATGGAGCAGGAGCAGGAGCGCGGCATTACGATCACGTCCGCTGCGACGACGACCTTCTGGGAACGCACCGAGGATGGCCAGACGGCGCAAACGCCGAAGTTCCGGTTCAACATCATCGACACGCCCGGGCACGTGGACTTCACGATTGAGGTGGAGCGCTCGTTGGCTGTGCTTGACGGCGCTGTGTGTGTGCTGGATGCCAATGCCGGTGTTGAGCCACAAACCGAGACGGTGTGGCGCCAAGCCGACCGCTACAAGGTGCCGCGCATTGTGTTCGTCAACAAGATGGACAAGATCGGTGCCGACTTCTTCAATTGCGTCGAGATGATCCGTGACCGGACAGGCGCGATCCCTGCGCCGATCCAGTGCCCGATCGGATCTGAAAACCAGCTCGAAGGCCATGTTGACCTGATCACCATGAAGGAGTGGGTTTGGGCCGGTGAAGACCTTGGGGCGTCCTGGGAGCTTCGCGAGATCCGTGACGAGCTGAAAGACAAATGCGCTGAGATGCGTGCTGAACTGATCGAGATTGCCGTCGAGCAGGACGATGCGGTTATGGAAGCGTACCTGGAAGGCACCGAGCCGGACGAGGAGACGCTCATCCGTCTGATCCGGAAGGGGACGCTGGAAATGGCGTTCGTGCCCGTTCTGTGCGGCTCCGCGTTCAAGAATAAGGGTGTGCAGCCGATGCTGAACGCCGTGGTCGACTTTTTGCCTGGCCCACTGGATGTGGAGGCCTATAAGGGCTTTGCGCCGGGCGATGAGACCGAGACGCGCAACATCGAACGCTCCGCGGACGATGAACAGCCTTTCTCTGGCCTCGCCTTTAAGATCATGAACGACCCGTTTGTGGGCTCTTTGACCTTTGTGCGTATCTATTCTGGAACGCTCACCAAGGGCGGA
This sequence comes from Pseudomonadota bacterium, assembly GCA_038532405.1. Taxonomy (GTDB): domain Bacteria; phylum Pseudomonadota; class Alphaproteobacteria; order Caulobacterales; family Hyphomonadaceae; genus CALLCD01. Next base: position 1,487 of record JBCBAO010000367.1, read on the forward strand.
TCGATCCTGAATGCCACAAAAGGCAAGAAGGAACGTGTTGGCCGCATGATGATGATGCACTCCAATGACCGCGAGGAAATTGAAGAGGCATTTGCCGGCGATATTATTGCGCTTGCAGGGCTGAAGGATACGACGACCGGGGATACGATCTGCGATCAGTCTGGACCCGTCGTTCTGGAGACGATGAACTTCCCCGATCCGGTGATTGAGATTGCGGTGGAGCCGAAATCGAAAGCCGACCAGGAGAAGATGTCGGTTGGTCTCCAGCGTCTGGCGGCCGAAGATCCGAGCTTCCGGGTTGAGACCGACCATGAGTCCGGTCAGACGATCATTAAAGGGATGGGCGAGCTTCACCTCGATATTCTCGTGGACCGCCTGAAGCGTGAGTTCAAGGTTGAGGCAAATATCGGTCAGCCCATGGTGGCGTATCGCGAAGCCCTCGGCCGGGCGGCAGACGTGGACTATACCCACAAGAAACAGTCTGGTGGATCGGGCCAGTTTGCCCGCGTGAAACTGACATTCGAACCGCTGGAGCCGGGCTCCGGGTTCCAGTTTGAATCGACGGTTGTCGGCGGCAACGTGCCGAAGGAATATATCCCGGGTGTCGAAAAGGGGCTAAACTCGGCCAAGGAAAACGGCTTGCTGGCCGGATATCCGATGACGGATTTCAAAGCGACGCTGACAGATGGCGCTTTCCATGATGTCGACTCTAGCGTTCTGGCATTCGAGATCGCAGCGCGGGCGGCTTTCCGGGAGCTTAAAGGGAGCGGCGATCCGCGCCTGATGGAGCCTGTGATGAAGGTCGAAGTGGTCACGCCGGAAGACTATATGGGCGATATTATCGGCGACCTGAACTCCCGCCGGGGTCAGATCCAGG
>JBCBAO010000368.1:0-2361 GCA_038532405.1 Pseudomonadota bacterium
GGTATATCTGCGCCAGCGTTTCGGTCGGAGGCTTTAGTCGTGTCCATAGATGCCATCGAACCTGATATGACCCCGGACAATCGGACCGACCCGTCGGTTGCGCGCGAGATCAAGCTCTCCTGCCGCAATATCAGCGTTACATATGGCGCAAAGCAGGCGCTCTTTGATGTCTCGCTTGATATACCGGACCGGGCCGTTACAGCGCTGATTGGCCCGTCTGGATGTGGAAAATCGACATTTCTACGGTGCTTGAACCGCATGAATGACACGATTGAGCGGACTAAGGTTTCCGGCTCTGTTATTATGGACGGCCAGGATGTGAACACGGCGGATGTCGATCCCGTCCTCGTCAGATCCAAGGTAGGGATGGTTTTTCAGAAACCAAACCCATTCCCGAAATCGATCTATGACAATGTAGCTTATGGGCCGCGTATCCATGGCCTCGCCGATGGCAAGGCCGCGCTCGATCGGATCGTTCGCCAATCGCTCCGGCGGGCGGGGCTTTGGAGCGAGGTCGAAGACCGTCTCGGTGAGCCAGGTACGATTCTCTCAGGCGGACAGCAGCAGCGTCTGTGCATCGCCCGCACCATCGCCGTCAGTCCGGATGTGATCTTAATGGATGAGCCCTGCTCTTCGCTCGATCCGATCGCCACGGCGCGGATCGAGGAATTGATCGATGATCTACGAGATCGCTATTGCATTGTTATCGTTACCCATTCAATGCAGCAAGCGGCCAGGGTGTCCCAACGTACAGCCTTCTTTCATCTTGGAAAACTCGTAGAAGTTGGGGACACGGGAAAGATGTTTACAAACCCGGTTGACCCAAGGACACAGGATTACATTACGGGACGTTTCGGATAGGGATCCCACTATGAACGAGCATATCGTTACCGCTTTCACCGATGAGTTAGAGCGTTTGTCCGCGGATATTCTACGCATGGGCGGGCTTGCCGAAGCCATGATTACGGATGCCTGCCAGGCCACCGTGTCAGGCGACTTGGCCCGTGCCGCAGCAGTTGTCGCCCGTGACCGGGAAGTCGACGCGATCGAGGCCGATGTGGAACGTCAAATCATTGAACTGGTTGCCCGCCGCCAACCCATGGCGCGGGACCTGCGCGAGGTCTTGGCTGGACTTAAGGTCTCAAATGAATTGGAGCGGGTGGGTGACCTCTCAAAGAATATTGCCAAGCGGGCAAATGTATTAACGGATCTTGGGCGGCGAGACGTATTGAAAGGGATCAACCGAATGGGGATTGCGGTTGCAACCCAGCTTGCCGGTGTGTTGGATGCCTATCGAAATCGAGATGCGGAGCGCGCCGTCCGGATCTGGGAAAACGATGAGGATATTGATCAACTTTATAACAGCTACTTCCGCGAAGTGCTCACCTATATGATCGAAGATCCGAGAACAATCGGGGACGGGGCTCATATCATGTTCATGGCAAAAAACCTGGAACGGATCGGTGACCACGCCACCAATATTGCCGAACTGATCTACTTCTTTGTGACGGGTGACTATCTGACGGCCTCGGATCGGCCCAAGCAGGACGGGTTGGGAAACCGGTCCGAAGAGGAGGGGTGAGGAATGAAGCCCTATGTATTGATTGCTGAAGACGAAACGGCGGTTTGCGAACTCCTAAAGTATAATCTGGAGCGCGAGGATTATGATGTCTCAATCGCCGTCGATGGCGAGGAGGCACTCTTGCTCATGGAGGAGCGTGCGCCCGACCTCCTATTGCTTGATTGGATGCTGCCAAAAATACCGGGCATTGAAGTATGTCGGCGCGTGCGTGCCCGGCCGGCAACGAAAAATCTGCCGATTATCATGCTGACGGCGCGGTCGGAGGAAACCGACCGGGTGAGGGGGCTCGATACCGGCGCGGACGATTACATCACCAAGCCGTTCTCCACGACCGAACTCATGGCACGTATTCGGGCCGTTATGCGTCGCATCCGTCCAGGATTGGTCGAAGATACGGTCACCGTTGGTGATATCACCATCGATCGGACCTCCCATACCGTTACGCGCCAAGATGCTGGCCTGCACCTCGGGCCAACCGAATATCGTCTTCTCGATCATTTCATGCAGCATCCCGGACGTGTTTTCTCCCGTGAACAATTGCTGGATGCAGTTTGGGGCTCAGACGTATATGTCGAGCTTCGGACGGTTGATGTCCATGTTGGCCGTTTGCGGAAAATTCTGAAAAGTGCCGGCGAAGATCCGATCCGTACTGTTCGGTCTGCCGGGTATGCTTTGCGCGACAGGTAAACATTCTGCGGCAGGATATAAAATTTCTGTTTTGCAGAAATTAATTGTCGATATATAACATTTTCCAATGAGGAGAATGTTATGGCGAGCGT
>JBCBAO010000369.1:0-2354 GCA_038532405.1 Pseudomonadota bacterium
TAACAGCTAAATACACAGGCATTGCACCGCCGGAACCGGGCGAAGCGTTTCGGCAAGCGGTAGCGTTTCTCATGGAGCACCATGGGCGGATTGATCCGGAATGGGGTGAGGTCAATCGGCTGGTGCGCGGAGATCTAAGCCTGCCGATTGGTGGGGCATCCGATACTTTGCGAGCGATTTATCCAGCCGAGATTGGCGATCGTGGCATACTGGTTGCGGCTGCCGGGGATACTTGGATCGGCCTCGCTGAATGGGGAGAGGATGGTGAGGTTCGGGCGGATGTAATCCATCAATTCGGCAGTGCAGTGCTCGATGCCGCGTCACCGCATTATGCAGATCAAGCGCGCCTCTTCGCTGAGGAGGGGTGGCGGGAGGCTTTATTGGATAAAGCCGATATCGAAGCCAATGCCTCCCGGCGGTATCGCCCAGGTTCTGCGTATACGGCCACACGACAATCGGAGAATTAGCGATCATGGATTATGTACGGACCGCGGATGAGCGTTTCCAAAGCCTCAAAGAGTATCCCTTCCAGCCGAACTATGCCGATGTTTTGGCGGAAGATGGCACAGTTTTGCGCCTTCATTATCTCGATGAAGGCCCGGCAGATGGCGAAATTATTCTGTGCATGCACGGCCAGCCCAGCTGGTCTTATCTGTACCGCAAAATGATCCCAATTCTGGTTGGTGGCGGATGCCGTGTTCTTGCACCGGACCTGATTGGATTTGGGCGGTCCGATAAGCCAAGCGCCATATCAGATTATTCCTATGCCGGTCATGTCGACTGGATGAACCAATGGATCTCCAAGCTCGATCTCAACGACGTGACGCTTGTTTGCCAGGATTGGGGTGGGCTCATTGGCCTGCGGGTCGTCGCTGCCCAACCGGAGCGCTTCAAACGGCTTGTTATTGCAAATACCGGGCTGCCGGATACATCTGCTATTACGGCTGAAATGTCGGCGATGCTTGCACAGGTTTATCCGACCCTGCCTGTTCCGAGCGCGAGCGATGTGGTGGAGCAATTTCAGACGGGTGCTCCAACAGCGTTCCTGCATTGGGTAAAGTACTGTGCTGAAGCGAAGGACTTTTCCGTACGCGATGTTTTTGGAATTCTTTCCCGCATAGAAGATGAAGACGTGCTCGATGGCTATGCTGCGCCGTTTCCTGACACAGCCTCTCTTGCGGGCGCGCGTGCCTTCCCATCTTTGGTGCCCTTGATGCCACATCACCAGTCTGTCCGAGAAGACAATGATGAGGCGTGGGCCGTCTTGGAGGCGTTTGATAGGCCCGTCCTAACGGCCTTTAGCGATGGAGATGCGGTCACGCGCGGCGGCGAGGCTACGTTTCAAAAGCGCATCCCAGGTGCAAGGGGCGTTCAACACGTTACGATAAAAGATGGCGGCCACTTTTTGCAGGAAGATCAGCCAGACGCGTTTGCCCATGCGATTCTTGGCTTTATATCCGAAACAAGATAACAATGACGATTAAACATTTTGTTCAGGATGATAGACCGGCATGGCAAATGATCACTTCGATGTTCTTATAGTCGGAGCCGGCCTTTCGGGGATTGGAGCTGCCTGTCACCTGCAAACGGAGTGCCCGGGAAAGACCTATGCGATCCTTGAGGGGCGCGGCGCAATTGGTGGGACCTGGGATTTGTTCAGGTATCCCGGCATCCGGTCTGATTCGGACATGTATACGCTCGGTTATATTTTTAAACCTTGGACGTCCCCAAAGGCCATCGCCGAGGGATCTACGATTCGGTCCTATGTCAGGGAAACGGCCACTGAACATGGTATCGATCAGCACATTCGTTTCCACCATAAGGTGAAGAGGGCCGAATGGTCCTCCGCGCAGGCAAGGTGGACCGTAACTGTCGAGGCTGGTGGTGAGACATCCCCAAAACAGATGACCTGCTCATTTTTGTTTATGTGTAGCGGATACTATAAATACGAGGCGGGATTTACCCCGCATTTCGAGGGACTGGATTCCTTTGCTGGCGATGTAGTCCATCCCCAGAAATGGACAGAAGATATCGACTACAGCGGAAAGTCTGTTGTTGTGATCGGTAGCGGTGCAACGGCAGTAACCCTGGTGCCGGAAATGGCCAAGTCCGCTGCCCATGTCACCATGTTACAACGCTCACCAACCTACATTGTCTCCCGTCCGTCGACGGATAAAATTGCCAATATGGTGCGGCGCTTCTTGCCTGGCGGTGTTGCCTACAAAGTCTCCCGCTGGAAAAACATTTTGCTTGGGATGTTTTTTTACAATCGCAGCCAGAAGCGGCCTGAGCGTGTGAAACGCCGGCTGTTGCAGATGACGCGCGATGAACTTGGGCCCAATTTTGACATAGAA
>JBCBAO010000370.1:0-2352 GCA_038532405.1 Pseudomonadota bacterium
GGCGATGAGGACATTCATCAAAGGGTGATCTTGATTTCACCGGTGCTGGACATGTCGAGGTTACAGCCCGCCCGCCCCGCGGTGCTGGCCATCGACCGTGCCGTTGCCGAAGTTGTCGCCGAAGCGGATTTCGACGTGGAGGCATCGATCACGGGCAATGCCGTTTTGCGCACCGAAGAATTGGCGAGTGTGACCGAGGGCATTGGCCTGTCCCTTGGCCTGTCTTTTGTGTTCATTGTTATTCTTCTGCTCATAGCGCTGCGGTCCACCGTGCTGGTGTTTACCTCACTCGCTGCGCTTATTATTACGATCCTTATTACGGCGGGGTTTGCCGCCTTGTTATATGACGCGCTGAACCTGGTATCGGTTGCGTTCATGGTCCTGTTGGTCGGACTTGGGATCGACTTTATGATTCACCTGGCGATGCATGTGCAGGAGGAGCGTACCCTCGGCCATTCTTGCCGCGCGGCTCTGTTTCGATCCAATCGGCACATTGGTGCAGCGCTTGCCCTTTGCGCGCCGACATCCGCCATTGCTTTTTTCGCCTTCGCGCCGACCCAGTTTACCGGAATGACGCAGCTTGGGATTGTCTCCGGGTTTGGTGTGCTCGTTGCCTTTGGCGTGGCTGTGACTTTGCTGCCCGCCGCATTTGCGATGTTGCCGCCGAATTCGGGGATCCGGCGCAAAGATGGGTACGAGCACGTCTTGGTATCGAATCTTGGACTAAGCGGACGCGGGCAATGGACTGTTGCGCTCGCGACGATTGCCTGTGGTGCGGCGGCCCTGACGCTATTGCCCCAGGTGCGATTTGACGCCGATCCGATGGCGCTGCGTGATCCAAATGCTTCGGCCGTGCAAGCCTTTGATCTGTTGTTCGAAGACGGTGAGACCCAGCCTTATAATTTGTCCCTCCTGGTCGATAGCCAGGACCAGGCCGACGCGATCATACCGACCCTTGAAAATTTGGGCGTCGTGAAAAGTGTCATCGGGCCCCAAGATCTCATCCCGGAGAACCAGTTCGAGAAACTCGATACAATCGACTGGGCGTCGATTGGCCTGGCGCTGGTTTTCGAAAGTGAGGACGATGTCTCTGCCTCGGCGCTCAGCGCTGCGCCGGCGCGCCTTCGTGAAACACTTATGGCGTTGGAAGGAGAGAGTTTCGATCGGTTCGAACGTGTCCTCGATGCTGCCGATCAAGCTGCTGCTGCGGACCCTGGTTTTATTGAAGGGCTAGAAGGGGACATCTTTCGCTTCTGGGGATTGCAATACAATCGCCTGCGCAAACAAATTTATCCATCTGAAGTGACCTATGATGCGCTTCCGCCGAGCTTGGCGAACCGTTTTAAGGCCGCTGATGGCCGCTTGCGCCTCCAGATCGAGCCGGAGCAGGATTTGCGGGATAAGGCCGCCCGCACCGACTTCGTCGATACGGTGCGTGCGGTTGTTCCCCAGGCTGCCGGTTCGGCGCGGAGTGTTTTGGAATCAGGGCGCGTTATTTCGCGGGCGATGCTGATCGCCGTGATTGTCGCCTGGTTTGCCGTTGCTGTTCTGCTGAGCCTCATTTTGCGGGATGTGGTGTTGGTGAGCGTGATTCTATTTTCCCTCGCGCTTGCCGGCGTTCTTACGGCCGCCGCCGCCGTCTTGTTGGATGTGCCCTTTAACTTTGCCAATGTCATCGCCGTGCCATTGCTCGTTGGCGTTGGTGCAGACAGCGGAATCCATTTGGGCATACGTGCCCGGCGCGGCCACAAAGCGACCGAAGTTTACGAGACCTCCACACCGCGAGCGGTATTTTTCAGCGCGATAACAACAATTTGTTCGTTTGGGACATTGATGCTGTCGGCCCATCGCGGGGTCTCCAGCATGGGGGTTCTTTTGACGCTTGCCATTGGTTTTACGCTTATCTGTACCATTTTGGTGCAGCCTTGGTTGCTAGGCAGGTTTGCGTCCCGCGGAGCGCCAGCAGAAAGCGCTGCTTAGAATAACACCTCGTTATCTTTCTTTCAGATTTGATTGTGCATACTTTACTCGAGTTAAGCTGTGCGTAAGTGCGGGCGGCGAGTAGGAGACTTGTTTTGAAGAGTATTCGTGTCGGTACATATCGCGCCCTCTGCTGCGCTTTTGCGCTTATCGCTGGTGCTAGCCTGGTCGGTGTGTCTGCGATGGCCCAGGCCGACGAGGCGGAGATCCAAACGGTCGATTCCGTCGAAATTCCGTCGACCTTCGTTAAATCGCTTGTGGATCGCTTGCGGGCGCTTGCCACATCAAGCGCCGATGGCGATGTTGCTCGCCGGGATGGTTTTCGCGAGGTGCTTGCGGAGGATATGGCCACCCGTCGCATGCAGCGCTTTA
>JBCBAO010000371.1:0-2306 GCA_038532405.1 Pseudomonadota bacterium
CGAATGTTCCGCAAAAGTTGCCGAACGGGTGCATCATCATGGTCATGCAGGATGCGGATCAAAGATATCAAATCCGCGTTGTTTGGCAGTGGCTCTCGAAAGGCATCTGCACCGTGGGCGAGCGCACGGTTTTCCAGACCCTCCCGCTTAAACCGCTCAGCGGCGAGCGCTGCGACCTCCGGCAAGTCCACAAGGGTCATCGCAAGATTGGGGGCCCTGGCCGCGGCAGCGCTCAAAAATGCTCCCGTACCGCCGCCAATATCCATGATATGCTCATGGTCTGAGACATTGTAGGCCGTAAGGACTTCCTGTGCGATGAAGGCTTGGGTTGCCTCCATCAAGGCCGAATAGGGCGCTGCAACATGTTCGGACACCGACGCGGGGCCATCGTCGCTTGGATATCCCCAGAACCTGGCAAGATTCGATGATTTTGGCCGGTCCTTCAGCATCGCAACGGGATCAACAAGATCTGCATAAAAATGCTTATGGTGGCGAACCATTTCGAGGACGGATGGATTTGCCAGGAGCATGGCCCCGCGAGGTCCGACGCCAAATCGTTCGCCGCTCCTGCGCTCGGCAAGCTTCAATGCTACTGCGGCGCGGACGAGCCGGTCGGCCCCGGGAAGGTGCAAACCTGTTAAACTCGCAATGTCTGCGCTTGTGCGAGGGGCATCTTGCAAGTGGTGCAAGAGATCAAGTTCTACGCAAGCAAGAAGGATTTGGGAGTAAGAAAATCCTGCGCAAAGATTGAAAAGGTCATAAGCACTTGAGCGGGCAAACCCTCGCAGCCCTGGAACGCCCGCCGCAAAGGCTTGGAAGCGCTGGCTGCTAAGCAAACGATTGCGGATCAGAGCCAGTCGATCTGTCAGGCTGACAGTGCGAGGCTGCGGCACGACGGGCCGATTATGCGACGCGGCGCGCAAGATTATCGGGGGCCAAACGCTTGGCCTGTGCAAAGATAAGAGCCCGCAAAGCGTCCGACCCGTTGCAATCTGGAATCGCCGCCGCAGCGCTGTCAATCGTGTCCGCAAGTTGCGTCATTGCGCCGTCTAACCCGTGGACATCAACCGCACTTGGGCGGCCATGTTTTTCATCCTGGTGCGCCGGTTTGCCGAGGGCCGAGGACGGCAATAGGGCATCCCGAAGATCATCGGCGATCTGATAAGCCGTTCCCAGTTTTTCTCCCACACCTTGCCACCGCTCCGGTTTTGCACCCATGGCAGCCGCGCCGGCCTTTGTTGCGGCGATGAACAATGCCGCCGTCTTTGAGATATGATAGGCATGGAGATCTATCTCTGGTTCGCTTTCCCAGGCTTGGCCGGCGGCAATGCCGTATGGCGGGCATGTCGCTGCGCCAAGAATATCGACAAGGTTGCCCATTGCGGAGCCGCCATGCCGTGCAAGCAATTGAAACGACATCGCGATAAGTGCATCGCCGGTCAGAACGGCGAGTGGTTCACCATAGGCGGCATGAACTGAGGGTTTGCCGCGTCTGCTATCGGCGTCGTCAAAACAGGGTAGATCATCATGAACAAGCGATGCGCAGTGCAAAAACTCGATGGCAGCTCCAGCGGCGAGCGCCGGCTGAAAGTCTGTATCATCGGAGCAAGCCGCTGCGACAGCCAAACAGAGTTTTGGGCGGACCCTGGCTCCGCCTGGAAAAACAGCATGTCTGATAGCAGAGGCGAGCCGGGGCGGACCTGCATCGCTTTCTGAAGCAGCAACTGCAGTTTCGAGCATCCATTCGATTTGAGCGTCGATATCCATACACCCTCCTGAATAGGCGTTACTCTAGCTTGTCAATTTAATGTGTCAATTTATACTGACAATCGAATTGAGGAGCATGATCAGCACACACATGGCTGGGCGAACAAGGATAGGTGTAATCGGTGCCGGGATTGGAGGGCTGTCAGCCGCGGCGGTCCTGTCGCGATACGCTGATGTTATCGTATTTGAACGCGGTGCCGTTTCCGGCGGCAAAGTCCGTCAACAGAATACCCAGACATCCCCCATAGACTGCGGTCCCACTGTTTTCACAATGCGTTGGGTCTTCGATGATATCTTTGAGGCAGCCGGCGCGCGCCTGGCCGATCACATCGAGTTTTCGAAGATTGATGTGCTTGCTCGCCATTTTTGGCGCGATGGATCTGCCCTCGATCTCTATGCAGACATAAAGGCTTCTGCAGACGCGATTGCCCGCTTCTCTTCGGCCAAGGATGCCACCAACTATCTTGAATTCTGCCGCCAGTCGAAGGCCGGTCATTTTGGAGAAATGAGGTGTTGAGGGTGTTGAAAACGGCCTCCGA
>JBCBAO010000372.1:0-2284 GCA_038532405.1 Pseudomonadota bacterium
CTATGCATCGGAATACCTCCGCTCGGAATGGACCGCGCTCGATAAGGAGACCGCCGCCGACCTCGCCTTTCTAGACGATCAGTTGGAAGGCGATTTTGAAATACTCGCCGTCACAAACGATATGACCAAAGCCGTGATTTATTCCGACGCGGCCGACGCGCCTGGGGTCTATTATGTCTATGATCGCGCAGCCGACACGCTGAGCGAGATGTTTGCCACACGCCCAGATCTCGACGGCGCACCGCTCCAACCGATGCAATCGATCGAAATCGAATCGCGCGACGGCCTCTCGCTGGTTTCATATCTTACACTTCCACCAGGGGCCGATGCGGACGGCGACGGACGCCCAGAAGAGCCCGGCCCCATGGTGCTGGCCGTCCATGGCGGCCCTTGGGCACGTGACTCCTATGGCTACACATCCTGGCACCAATGGATGAGCAATCGGGGATATGCCGTTCTCTCCGTGAATTACCGCGGCTCCACCGGCTTCGGCAAAGGCTTCACCAATGCAGCGGTCAAGGAATTTGCCGGCAAAATGCATGATGACCTCATCGATGCCGTCAACTGGGCCGTCACCGAGGGCGTCGCGGATGCTGACAAAGTCGCCATCGCCGGCGGCTCCTATGGCGGCTACGCAACGCTAACCGGCGTGGCCTTCACGCCAGACACCTTTGCCTGCGGGGTCGATATTGTCGGTCCGTCCAGCCTCGTTACGCTGGTGGAAAGCTTCCCGGACTATTGGGGCCCCTTCCTGGAGGGAACATGGTACAAATATGTTGGCAACCCGGCCAATGAAGAGGACCGCGCCGACATGCTGGCCCGGTCAGCCATTTCCCGCGTCGACGATATCTCAGTACCACTTTTGATCGGACAGGGCGAAAACGACCCCCGCGTCACAAAGCTGGAATCCGATCAGCTCGTCGCTGCGATGGCAGAACGCGAACTGCCCGTTACCTATGTCAACTTCCCCGATGAAGGACACGGCTTTGCGCGGCCTGAAAACCGTCTTGCGTTTTATGCTGTCATGGAAAGCTTCCTCGCCGAATGCCTCGGCGGTCGGGCGGAACCCATCAATGATGCATTCGAAGGCTCAAGCATACAGGTCCTCCACGGGGCAGACTTCGTTGGCGGGCTCGCCGATGCTGTCACCGCTCATGACAGTGCAAGCGAAGAGTAAGCCTTAAAGAAAATACCGGCATCCATTCGGGCCAATCCCCCGGATGGATGCCGACCTTTTGTCTTGCAGAACAAACCAGTTGTGCCCCGCCGCGCTTTCATGCCATCTCAAACCAATAAAAATACTTGGTAGCGAGGCATGCATTGTGATCACGACAGTCCGAACGGCCATTTTCACCACCCTTCTGGCGCTTCTGGTTCTCTTCCCCCCACACACCGCGCTTGCGCAATCGGCAGATGATATTGGCGCTGGCGGCCGCCCGGTCGGCGAAGCCTGGTCCAGAAGCCCCGTTTATGCCGAACACGGCATGGCCGCGACCGCCCAGCCGCTCGCCACCCAGGTCGCCATCGATATTCTGAAAGCCGGTGGCAACGCCGTGGATGCAGCGATTGCAGCAAACGCCGCCATCGGCCTCATGGAGCCGACCGGCAATGGCATTGGTGGAGACCTCTTCGCAATCATCTGGGACCCGGAAACAGAAAAGCTCTACGGCTTGAACGCGTCTGGCCGCGCGCCCCTCGGGCGGTCCTATGAAGACCTGATCGAGCGCCTCGACGGCGCAGCTCGCCTGCCCGCCTTTGGCGATATTCCGGTAAGCGTGCCCGGCGCTGTGGATGGCTGGTTCGAGATGCATCAACGGTTCGGCAGCCTGCCCATGTCGACCATACTCAGCCCAGCTATTGAATACGGCGAAAATGGCTTCCCCGTATCCCCCGTCATTGCCCATTATCTGGAGCGCAACCTTGCCCGCTTCGAACAGGAAATGGACGTCATCAACGAGTTCAAAAATGCCCGGCAAACCTATTTCGAGACCGGTGCCCCAGGGCCTGGCGAGCTCTTCAAAAACCCGGACCTTGCAAACACCTATCGCATCCTCGCCGAAAAAGGCCGCGACGGCTTCTATAAGGGCGAGATTGCCCAAACCATCGATGCCTATATGAAGCGGATTGGCGGTGATCTTCGCTATGGGGACTTTGCCGCCCATACAAGCGAGTGGGTGGAGCCCGGCTGTGTTGATTATCGCGGCTACGACCTTTGCGAACTCCCGCCAAACGGACAAGGCTTTGCTGCCCTGCAGATGGCCAACATCCTCAAACATGTGGACTT
>JBCBAO010000373.1:0-2259 GCA_038532405.1 Pseudomonadota bacterium
GCGAGGAATTCCTCGAAGCGGGCGGCACACACTTCGCGGAATTCCTCGCGGCCCTCAATGGCGATCTCTTCCAGTGTTTCTACGCAGTCGGAAATGAAAGCCGGAGCGGCAACAGCAACTTTCTTTGCCCCCTCATCGGGCAAAGCTTTCAAAGTCTCATCCGTATAGGGCTGCAACCATTCGGTGGGGCCAAACCTGCTTTGGAAGGTGGTACGACAGAAATTCTCTGACCAACCCAACCGCTCACGGATCAGGCGGGTCGTCTTCAGGCAATGGCAGTGATACGGGTCGCCCTTCAAGAAGTAGGACTTCGGTATGCCATGGTAGGAGAGGATCAGGACATCAGGATCAAAATCAAGACCGGCCAACTGGCGTTGGAGGGAGGTTGCTAGGGCGTCGATGTAGGCCTGATGATCGTGGAAAGGGCCTGCGGTGCGTACGGCAGGCTGCCACCGCATTTGCTTCAAAGCATCAAATGTCTTGTCATAAACGCTCGCCGTCGTCGCAGCGGCATATTGCGGGTAGAGGGCGATCACCGAAATCCGGTCGCACCCTTGAGATTTCAGACGAGCTATCTTGCTGGCGATAGAAGGATTGCCGTAGCGCATCGCAAAATCCACGACCACTTCACCGGTTCCGATGCGATCCTGTAGCAATTCTGCCTGGCGTTCTGTGTAGTGGAGCAGCGGCGATTTGTCCTCGTCCTCCATCCAGATTTTCTTATAAGCCCTGCCGGATTTTGCCGGGCGGAATGTAAGTATCGGCCCTTGGAGAATGACCTGCCAGATCCACTGCGGCACCTCGATAATACGAGTATCGGACAAAAATTCAGATAGATACCGACGCATGGACCAATAGTCCGTGGCATCGGGCGTGCCCAAATTCACCAGCAAAACACCTGTCAGGTCGGGCTTTACCGGCGTGTGATCCGTTGGCAGTGGGCTCGCAAAAGACGCGTCCTGATATTGCGTATCCGCCATTTTCTTCGGCTCCGAAGGTGTCATCTGCTACTCTATTTAGGACACGCTGGCGAAGAGCAAGGGTCGGTGGCACGCAGCAGGTAGCCAAACAGAGCGAGCCAATTAGGCGTGTGGTGCCGAAGCCAGCCAAATAGAGCAGTGGCGATGTCGGCCCTTATAGGACTGGCCAGCCTGGAAAATGAGCCCTAGAGAAAGCCCGTAAACGACAGATATAATCACTCTCCAGGAGCCCGAAATGCCCGAGACGCGTACAGAAACCGACAGCTTTGGCCCGCTTGAGGTGCCGGTTGACCGATATTTTGGTGCCCAGACAGCTAGGTCGTTGATCAATTTTCCCATTGGCGAGGAAACCATGCCTGCGCCGGTAATACGAGCCCTCGGCATCATTAAGCGGTCAGCGGCCCTGGCCAATAAGCGCCTGGACAATATAGATACCAAGGTCTGCGGAGCGATCGTAGACGCGGCATCCGAGGTCGCCGAAAATAAGCTCGACGACCATTTTCCGCTGTCTGTCTGGCAGACCGGATCAGGAACCCAATCAAATATGAATGCGAATGAAGTGGTCTCCAATCGGGCCATCGAAATGCTTGGCGGGGTTATCGGGTCAAAGGATCCGGTGCACCCGAACGATCACTGCAACCGCTCACAAAGTTCCAACGACACCTTCCCGACGGCAATGCACATTTCCGCGGCTGAAGAAGTTGTCCATCGTTTGCTTCCGGCCCTTCAATATCTGCGTAACGCGCTAAACGACAAAGCCGAAGCGTTTAAGGACATTATCAAAATCGGGCGGACCCATACCCAGGATGCCACCCCATTGACGCTCGGCCAGGAGTTTTCGGGCTATGTCGCACAGCTTGACCTCGGCATTCGCCGCGTCAAAGAAGGCCTCGACTATCTCTACCCCCTTGCCCAAGGTGGAACAGCGGTAGGAACAGGGCTGAACACAAAGCCTGGCTTTGCGGAAGCTTTCGCTGAGGAAGTTGCCGCCTATACGGATCTTCCTTTTGTAACAGCCGCCAACAAATTTGAGGCACTCGCAGCCCACGATGCTTTTGTGTCCGCCCATGGCGCATTGAACACCGTTGCTGCCTCTTTGTTTAAAATTGCCAATGATATCCGTTTCCTTGGCTCAGGCCCGCGCTCAGGCCTTGGCGAGCTTGCCCTTCCAGAGAACGAGCCCGGCTCTTCCATCATGCCTGGCAAAGTAAACCCAACCCAATGTGAAGCCCTCACCATGGTCTGTACGCAAGTAATGGGTAACCACACAACGTTGTGT
>JBCBAO010000374.1:0-2252 GCA_038532405.1 Pseudomonadota bacterium
AATCTCGCATTCGATCCCAAGCTCCTCGACCAACCAAACAATGCGTTGGGACCGGGACGCGTTCAGGTGGTGTAGTTTAAGGGACATGGGCAAACCTCTCCAGGTCATAAAAGCAAAAGCAGCGCGGGGCGCTTAACAGTGGATTATTCATTTATCTCATCACGCACACGAACCGCCGTAGCAGGAAAATCCGTAAAGACGCCATCAATGCCCATATCGAACATCGCGCCCAATTGATCCTCAACGGTTTCAAAGCCAGACCTTACGCGGTCGTCCCTCACCGTCCAGGGGTGGACATCCAAGCCGAGGGCTTTGGCATTGGCGACATAATCGCTCGGCTGACCACCGACGGTCCAAAGAAGCATTTTGTTGGGGCCAATACCATCGGCATAGGTCGCCACATCCTCCAGCGGGGGTTCGCGGCCCGTAATCGCCGCTTTCGGGTTACCGGAGATCAGTTGAACAAGTGGCCAGTCCGATTTTCCATCGAGCTCACGAAGAATATCGGCCTCGAACGACTGAATGAAAACAGGGATAGCCGCCTCCGCGATATTGGCTCCATCAAGGGCTTCAAGCACAGGGTCTGCCATGGAAAGTCCGATATTCGCGTAATATTCGGCAGCCTTGATCTCGGGATATATTCCGACGATACGGCCCTCGGCGGCTTCCATGACGACCAGGTCTAGGGTCTCGGCAAATGTTGGAATCTCGTATAGGCCATCGAACTCTGCGGATCGTCCCTCAAAAGCTTGCCGGGCACGCAACGTTTTCAGTTCCGCAAGTGTGAAGTCCTCAACCCACCAATCGTCCCTGGTACCGAATGTGCCCGTCTGTTCACGCCTACGGTCGGCAAACTCCGGATGATTGGCCACATCCGTGGTGGTCGACAGATATCGATCATGGCGCGCAACGAGAACACCATCACGGGTCATTACCAGATCCGGCTCGATGAAGTCCGCGCCCTGCTCTATGGCAAGTCTGTAAGCCTCTATCGTATGTTCCGGCCGCTCTCCTGAGGCACCGCGGTGGGCAATGATAATTGGCGCACGCACGGCGATATCTTGGCCCGTATTTGAGGCGTCTCCACTGTCAGTTCCACAGGCTCCCAAAGCCAATAGGAGGCTGAATCCCAAGATCCGCATCGCGTTTGCTCCCGTCTTCATTATTCGATGATCTTAAAGGTCGCGTTGGTCCTTGCAACAGCTCTGTTATCAGCCTTGACCATGGCCTGGACAAAGGCAACGCTTCCCGTGGCCTTCAACAGCTCCGGTTCCCATGTCATCCAAGCCCCAAGCTTAGCTGCGCCGAGATAATCAACACTGAGATTGATCGTCACAAGGCTGCTTATTTTACGGCCATCCTGTTTCATAGCCTGCCCGGCGGTATACCCCATTGCATTGTCGGCAAGCGTGGCGATGAACCCGCCATGGACCAAGCCGCGGGAATTGCAATGCACATCGCGCAGATGAACGCCAAGGTGGACGGCCCGCGACAGTGTGCGGCGGTAGAGCGGGGCCCAGGGCGCAGTCATCGGGGAAGGCCGCTTGTGGAGATCAAAACCATCGGGTGGTGTGAAATCTGACATTTGCTCCAAACCTTCCTATGTGTTCGGCATGCAAGCCTTTGCAACACTGCTCGATAGACTGCTTCTTACCCCGTCTCGCAACGGTAAGATCAAGCTGATGTCGACCTATTTTCAGGAAACGTCCGACCCAGCCCGCGGCTGGGCACTGGCGGCGATCACGCGCGACCTGGATATTGCCGCTGTCAAAGCCGGGGCCATCCGCAAAATGGCCGAGGCGCGCATTGATCCCATGCTCTTTCGATTGTCCTATGACTATGTCGGCGACATGGCTGAAACGGTTAGCCTGATCTGGCCGAAACCCGAAAATAATCACTCGGGTGCCAATCGCCCACCGGCCCTTGATGAGGCTGTGGAAACCCTGCTCGATGCAACCAGGCCTGAAGGCGCGCGCAGGGTTGAGGCATGGATGGACATGCTCGACCCAAACGGCCGTTGGGCGTTGATCAAACTTGTAACGGGTGGCTTGCG
Source organism: Pseudomonadota bacterium (assembly GCA_038532405.1). Classification (GTDB taxonomy): domain Bacteria; phylum Pseudomonadota; class Alphaproteobacteria; order Caulobacterales; family Hyphomonadaceae; genus CALLCD01. The sequence goes on from JBCBAO010000374.1 coordinate 2,054, forward strand.
CATTGGCGTGTCCGCACGGTTGGCCAAGCTTGCTCTTGCGGACGCCGGGCGCGTTGATGTGACCGAAATCGAAGAAATATGGCACGGGCTATCACCGCCCTATCTGTCCTTGTTTGACTGGTTGACCGGGACAGCAGGAAAGCCCGTGCCCGACATGTCAGCGCCATTTCGACCGGTAATGCTGGCCCACCCCCTGATT
>JBCBAO010000375.1:0-2240 GCA_038532405.1 Pseudomonadota bacterium
ATAGCCAAGAAGGGACCGAATGAAGGATGCAGGCGGAAAAACGGAAGGTTCACCCGCAGGGTGAAAGCCGCGCCAAAGGCGTTCATTTTTCTGCTTGCTGAAGCTCAACAGGGTGCCGTGATCGCAGCCGCAGGCGGAGATCTTCGAACACGAGCGGAAGGCACAGTCTTCAGACGGTCCCTTCATCCCCATCAAAAGAGAAACAAGGGAGGTGCCCCGTGGTGATCGCTGAAATCACTCTGACGACATTCCGCAATTATTGGTGGTCGCCCGAGCGCCTTCCTCCGGTGGACTCTCTGCTCATGCACCCCCAGGGCCAAAGAAACGCCGCTGGACCGATCACCACATGTTTCCGCACCTTTCCGCATCGCATGAGAGGGTCGTCAGGGCAGACCCTACAAGGGCAGACGCCCTGGCCTTAGGTTCATAAGGCGTGATGCGTGTCGGAACGCCGTCAAAGTAAGAGAAGGGTCGGCTCGCCGCTATTCCGGCGGGCAGCGAAAAAGTTGGTGCTTACGGCAACACAATCCCTTATCGGCGGCGACTGCTTCGCTGGATATACCTGCCGTTCAAAGTTCGCTCGCATTAGTCTGGTTTTGGACTTGGCTCGCCAACCTCAAACCATCATCCAAAGCATCACGACAGCCATCCCCATCATCATTAGATTTTCGGTCAGGCTGACGGAGCCCAGCGGGACGTTCGAGTTTCCGCCGACGCAAGCGCATTTCAATTCTCGTTTGTCCACGTAAACCGCTTTGAACACGCTGACGGCGCCGATGGTCGAGACGACGAGCGCGGCAGGGGCAGACAGCCAGGTCAGCATCATGCCCGTCATCAAGATACCTGCGCCGGTCTCCACGAAGGGGTAAATATAGGCATAGGGCACCCATTTTCGCGCGAGCAGATCGTAGTTCAGGAACATTGTCGTGAACCCCTCAATATCACGCAGCTTCTGCATACCGAGGAGGATCATCGAGACCGAGATGAACCAGCCCAGCGTCTGCCACGTGATCGTGCCGAGGACTCCGATCGACAGCGCCACCGCTGTCAGGGCCGCAACGGCGAAGAGGTACAAGACAGGACGGTAGGTGGTCGCCTTCGGGTCCCAGCCTGTCAGCTTTTCGCGCAGGTCAGTGTAGCCGCCGACACGTTCGCCATCGATCCAGGCTTGGGGTGTGGTTTGCACGCTATGCTCGGCCTTGAAGGCGTCAACCTCGGCGCGGGTGCGGAACAGGCGATCATCCACGTCATAGCCCTGCCGCTTCAGCAGCCAGTGCGCCTTTTGGCCGGAGGGGCAGAGGTGATCAGGCAGAGCCATCCGGTAGAGCACCGCTGTTTTGCCTGTGGCGGCTTTGGCCGGATGGGTGTGGATGTCGGTAGCATCGCAGGTGTCCTTGGGCATCGGTCTCTCCGTTTCGGGGCGGTGTTCTGGGGCAAAGCTTGCGTAGTCGGCTTCTGCCTTATATACCCCCATGGGGTATAGGTTCAAGAGACCACTTCTGAGGCCGCACCCCTCGACTTTATCAGTCCCCCAATGCAAAAAGAGCCCATGCACGAGAACCGCGACGCCACATTGAAACGCCTCAAGCGCCTTGAAGGGCAGGTCCGAGGGATCGCCCGGATGGTGGAAGAGGATCGCTATTGCGTGGATGTCCTGACGCAGATCGCAGCGGTCCGTGCGGCGCTGAAGGGCGTCGAAAAGCTCGTCATTGATGATCACGCCACCCATTGCATCGAAGACGCGCTCGCCTCCGGGGATCGCGCAGATCAGCGGGCCAAGTTCACCGAATTGCTTGAGTTGCTCGACAAGGCGCGTGGATAAGCGGTCAAAGATTTACCGGCGGTGTTGTCACGCTGGTGATGGTTGCCGTCGCCAAAAGGATCAGGGCAACAGCCAGCATTTCCCATGAAATCGACCGCCGCAGCGCCTGCGCTGCCCCCGGCCCTTCTGCGCGCAGGGCGGGGACAAGGCGCAGCTTATTCAACGCGGCGAGGCCAAGCAGGGCAGCGACAATCGCGACCTTGAGCAAGAGCGCCAAGCCATATGCGGTGCCAAACAACGCGACCAGCGATCCAGACAGTAGATAGGCAAGCGCCGTGCCTGCCAGGATCAGTATGGCGACCGCAAAGGCCGCGACTGTTCCAAAGTGGTGCAATACATCGGCTCCCCCCGGCGACAGAGCCGCGCGGCGCAACGGCGCAAGCGCGCCCACCCAGAACGCGGCAGCCAGAAGATGCAG
>JBCBAO010000376.1:0-2237 GCA_038532405.1 Pseudomonadota bacterium
GCTGTTTGCGCCGGCACCATCGGCGGCGGTGCGCCCAGGTTGGGCTGCATAGGCAATCAACAGGCCAGCCGATCGCGGCACACCCGCAAGCCCATTATCGGTCCCGGCAGAGCGGCCAAGGCCGGACCGCGCCGGCAATGGATTGTCATTGCAGGCGTCGAGAACAATCAGATTAACGGCATTCCCCGCCTGCTCCATCAGGCTAATCGCGACGCCGAGCTGCGGCTCCGCAAGGGCGTCTTCCCGGAACCGGGCGCGCGTGTTGACGGGGATCAAATGGTTCTTGCCATTCACCTGCATGCCATGGCCCGCATAGTAAAACAGGCCAATGGCAGACGGGCCCGCCGCCTCAAGCCGTTCGCGGTGTTCATTGAAGACCCGCAGCATCTCATCCCGCGAAAGGTTTGTGTGCAGGCGCACATCAAAGCCAAGCCCACTCACCGTGCTCGCCATCAGATTGGCGTCGTTCACGGGGTTTCGCAGCTCCAGCTTCTCAACAACATAGTCGGCATTACCGATAATGGTTGCGATGCGGGGCTGTGCGTTCGCGTCGTACAGCATCGTGCTGAACAGCAAGATGACGAACCAGGCGAGCGACCAGCGTATCCAATGCGTCAACATACTGTGCCCCCCTGCTTGCCTAAGCTCTGATTAACCCTGATCATGCCCCCAGTGCAAAGAAAAACCGCGAAGGCCGCAGGGCCGCTAGAACGCATTGCGAGCCCCATGTCCGTCTATCCGAGCCTTCCCGCACCGGCCCATCTGGAACAGCTCTTCAGCGCCTTTCCCAAAGGGGCCGAGCCCCTCCTCGCCCTCCACGACGCCCTTTTGCGCGGCGATAGCGGCCTACCGGTCGCGACGCGAGAATTGATCGCGGCCTATGTATCGGGTCTCAATGCCTGTCAGTTTTGCTTCGGGGCTCACCGGACCATGGCCATGGCGTTCGGCATCCCGGCAGCGACCATCGATGCGCTGATGGCCAACATCGAAACCGCACCGATTGAAGATGAGCTGCGCCCCCTCCTCAGCTATGCCCGCAAGGTCACCACCCGTGAAGGCGTCACCCAGGAAGATGCCCGCGCTGTCTTCAAGGCCGGCTGGCAAGAAGCAGACCTGCACGATGTGGTGATGATCACATCGCTCTACAATTTCATGAACCGCCTGGTCGACGGATCCGGGCTTGCCGCAAAGGAGGCTTTCCTGGAGCCAAGCGAAGATGACTTGTCGAGCCGCAGATCCGGCACCTATCTTGGCTGGGGCCGTGCAGCCGGGTTTATCGAGGCGGACATATGACCCAATTTACCAGGCGCAACCTCCTTGCCCTCGCCGGGGCGACCAGCCTTTCCGCCTGCACCTTCAACACCGCCCGCGGCCCCTCCCGCGCCACCGCCGATGTGGCGCTGCGCACACTTGTCGGCGAGGGGGATCGGCGTGCCCTTGCCGGGGCCGGATTTGTGGTCATGCGCAATGGGGAGGTTATCGCCTCCAGCTCTGCCGGTGACGCCGGCGGTCTAGATCCCACCGAAGGCGCACCCAAACGCCCCTTTACCATCAACACCCCCTTCCGCGCAGCGTCCATCTCAAAACTCGCCGTTGCCCTCATGGCCCATCGCCTGGCGGAACAAACCCATCTCTCCCTCGACGATGACCTGTTGGTGGCCTTCCCTGCCCCCCTCCGGCATCCGGACTTCGAGGCCGGCCACCCCATCACACTGCGGCGGTTGCTCTCCCACACCTCCACCTTCCAGGACCCCGAGCAATACTGGATCCCCGCCCCCGGCAATATCCGCTCGCTGATCCATGATGGGCTTTACCGCCGCACCGCCCCCGGCGGCGGCCCCCAAACCCTTGGCCCTGGCGACTGGTTCGAATATGCCAATATCAATTACGGCGTTGCCGCAACGATTATGGAAATGTCCTCCGGATCTCGCTTCGATGTCCTGGCGAGGGATCTTGTCATCCTCCCCTTGCGCCTGGAGGCCGGGTTCAACTGGTCCGGCGTGTGGCCAGATCTTCGCCGCCAGGGCGCAACGCTCTACCGCAAGATCAATGGCGCATGGGCAGTGCAAGTCGACGGGCCGGATGTCCTCGCCCGAACCGGCCCGGAGGTTCTGTCGGAGCCCGGCTATGATCTCGGCACCTACCGCCCCGGCACCAACGGCACCCTGTTCTCGCCCCAGGGCGGCCTCCGGGCAAGCCTTGTTGACCTGGCAAAGCTCGCCGCTGGCCTCAAGGCG
>JBCBAO010000377.1:0-2209 GCA_038532405.1 Pseudomonadota bacterium
CGGCATGATGACCTTTTAAAAACGGATGATCGAAAAAAGCTTCTGCCAATTTAAGTCCCTCGCCACATTTTTTGCCGGTGTTAATTTCACGCCACTCACCAGTTCAGGTTTCTTGAGCGCCAGCAAATTGAACAACCTGTATCGTAAACTGTATATATATAACTAAAACAGACATCAATAGATAACTGTTTGTTGCACCTTTGGTCGGGTTGCGAAAGGAGATGGGTTTTTTGAGGCGAGAAACGCCGTCATTGCTCGCCAATTGCGTCATTCGGCTGGGTATCCACGCATGCCCCTGCGACCTTTTGCTCCGATCTGCGGCTCAGGCAGGTTCAAGCGCAAGCCCGGTTTGCAAGGCGAGAACAAGATCCTGTTCCATACGCTGGGCCATTCGGCTATTTGGCATCAAATCAAACCCGTGAAACGCGCCGGGATAGGTAACCAGCTTGCATGGGACCTGGTCCTTCAGGAGGCGACGCGCATATTTCAGGTTTTCATCGAGAAAGAGATCCAGCGTCCCAACACAGATAAAAGTTGGAGGCAATCCCTGAAGCGACTCAAATCGCGCGGGGGCGACGTCTTTCGGATCGTTGTCGCCAATCAATGCTGCCCACCCAAAGATGTTGTTTTCGGGTGTCCAGATAAACTCGCCAAGGTTCGGATCCATAACCGCGCCCGGTGCGGTGGTGCGGTCGTCAAGCATTGGATAAATCAGAAGCTGAAAACAGATCGCAGGCTCTTTTTTTTCTTTAGCCAACAAGCATAGCCGCGCAGCCATTCCGCCGCCTGCTGAGTCTCCGCCAACCGCAATGCGCTCTCGGTCGATATCAAGTTCATCGCTGTTCGCATATAGCCACATCAATGCGGCGTAGCAGTCTTCCAGTCCCGCGGGGTATGGTGCCTCTGGTGCAAGGCGATAATCGACTGCCAACACAGTGATGCCGAGTTGAGAGGCAATTAAGGCATTCCGTCGTTCACCGTCTTCCGCCCGCCCCAATATGTATCCGCCACCATGTATCTGAAGATAGGCAGCCGAACGCTTCGGCCTGTCGATCGGTTGGTAGAGAAGGCAGCGAATGGCCGAGCCTCCGTCGGCGCGCGGCACGAAAACCTCACTCTTTTTGACCGCGAAAGCGCCCAAATCGACCGGAATGCTGAGTTCGGCCGCCTTCTCACGAAAAACCGTTAGATCAACTGTGGTGAAATCAATACTGGGGAATGTTTCAGCCAGAGGTAAAAGTTCAGGGTCAACTTGCTGTTTCGTAGACATTTTGCCCGGCCCAGATTATTGAGAATGGCTGATTAAGGTGAATAGAAAAGCGGTGGGCGGAACATAATGCATGCGGTCAGGCGTAGCTCATCGGCCTCTCGCATCGAAAGTCACCTTCATGAAAGTTCGTGATTGTTCATTGCCTGCATGATCCGAACAACGAGGTCTCTGACCGCTTTCTTTCGCTTTGGATTAGACAGAATTCGATCGTTAATTCTGAGGGATTCCAGAACACAGCGCGCAAAGTCCCAAGCGAGCACGGCATCTTTCTTCTGGTCCGTCAGCTCAGGTAAAATCTCTTCCATTTTCTCCTGCCAGAGCATGTCAAATGCCATGGCTTTGGGGTCGAATTGCTCCTTAAGGGCAGCATCGGTGCGGGACGCGATATTCAACTCGATATAGGCTGTATAGATATCAGAACTGACCACGTTCCAGTGCAGATCGTTGGCGGATTGTTCATCGATCCCGCCGGTCGCAGCAATATCGTCAACGCCCTCGTAAACCATTTCCATCATGCGAACAAAAATGTAGTCGATGGCGGCGCTCACGAGGTCGATCCGAGAGGAATAGTGGTAAAGTATGGCGCTGCGAGACAATCCGGTCATCTCGCAAAGCGACTGAATTTTCGTATTCGAATACCCACGCTCGACGATGCAAGTGACCGTCTGTTCCATTAGAATCCTGCGCGTTTCTTCGCTTCTCTTTTCTCGCCAAGGCACAGATTTGTCTGCGCTGTCGCGATAGCCATCCAGCGAATTGCGCAATTCATTCATTGTCGTTTTGATTTGTGTCTTGTTCATGATTCCATCATAAGAACTCGGCCGTGTGACCGCGGGTTGGAGTTACTGTACCTCTTTTAAATACGAAACCAAATACCACTGAACTAACTTCTCGATTTTGATCACTCTGAAAATGCGCTGGATTCTATTTCCCGTTTTG
>JBCBAO010000378.1:0-2205 GCA_038532405.1 Pseudomonadota bacterium
TCTCAAGTAATCGACAATGCAGAAATCCGGCGCGTGGTGGAACACGAGCGGTCGGACGATGTGTCGCCGTCGCTGGCAACCGATGAACAGCGCCTCAGCTATCGTGAACAGATCGAGCGGGAGCTTGATGACGCACAGATAGACCGGTTGCGCGAGGGTGACAGCGATGCGTTGGAGAACCTGTCGGACGACCGCCTAGACCGGCTCTACGCAGCAAAAGCCTATCTGCAATCGGACGCGGCAACGGCCAATTCCGAAGCCTACAGAGAGGTCGTGCAGGAGATTGCCGACGAGCAATACGAGCTGCAAAAGGACCGCTTGGTCGACTCCGAGCGCGAAGGAGGGCCAGTCCATGGGTAAGGGTCGTATCGCCTTTGGCGTTTTTCTTCTTACGCTGGTGGCCGTCGCCATCGGCTATGTCGTGTCGTCCGCTGTCCTGACGTTCAAAGACTTGGGCTTTCAGGCGGATATCGACTTTTTCTATATCGCTGAAAACTACCTCTACCTGCGGGACTATCGGCCTGACGACTTCCGCCTTGTGAACCTGATTATGGCGGGTTTCGGCATCGCAGGTTTGTTGATGAGCATTGCGGTCTCAGGGTCGGCGCTGACGAAGTTTGGCCTCACGCATTGGCAGAAGAGTGGGGAGCTGTCGAAAAACGGGTTCTACGGTAAGCCCGGCACCGGTTTCATCCTGGGTAAGATGTCTAAGCCGAAGCGCAAGGGCAGATACCTTGTGGCAAAGAAGTTCCCTCACGCTCTAATCGTCGCGCCGACGGGGCGTGGTAAGACGACGGGTTTCGTGATCCCCAATCTTCTCACATGGGAAGGCTCCGCCGTTGTCTTGGACGTGAAAGGGGAGAACTTCGAGGCGACCGCGCGGCACAGGCGCAAACAGGGAGATAAGATCTTTCGGTTTGCGCCGACGGATTTTGAGGATCGTCGGACGCATCGCTACAATCCACTGTTGCGCATCTCCGAGCTGAAGGATCCGGCGCAGCAACAGATGGAGCTACAGCTTCTCGCGTCACTGTTTCTGCAGAACGAGAACGACCGCGTCCAAGGTCTCTTGAAAGGTGGTATCGACCTCTTTGTTGCGGCTGGTCTTCTTGCGTTTCAGCGCGGCAAGCCGACCCTTGGCGAAATCTACCGGATCGCGGCGTCGGGCGGGAACAAGCAAAAGGAATACATGGCCCGCGGTGTGGAAGTTGAGAACGACGCTGCGAAGCTGATTTTCACACGGCTGGCGTCCACCAACAACGACACACTGACATCATATGTGTCGCTCTTAATGACGTCGGGCCTCGATCAATGGCAAAACCCGGCCATCGACGCTGCGACTCAGGTGTCAGACTTCGACTTTCGCAACATCCGGAAGGAGCCGTTTAGCGTCTACTTGATCGTTCAGCCGCTCATGGTTGAACCAATGGCCCCGCTGATCCGTCTGTTCTTTTCTGATCTTCTGGCGTCGATGCAGGACAAAGAGCCAGGCCCCGACGAACCATGGCCGGTCATGATCATGCTCGATGAGTTTAACCGGCTTGGAAAAATGCCTATCGTCACAAAGAGCATCGAGACCCTACGAGCGTATCGCGGGCACCTTGCGATCGTTACGCAGACAATCCCGGCCCTTGATGAGATTTATGGTGAGAACACACGCCGCGCTCTTCAGGGCAACGCGGGTGTGAAACTCTATCTGACGCCATCAGACGAGAAGACCGTTGAAGAGCTAAGCAAGGCAGTCGGCAAGACGACCAAGAAGGTGGTCACGCGGTCACGCGCGATCGGCAAGAACCCGTTCGAGGGTCGCAGCCAGTCGGTGAGGACGGAGGAAGTCTCATTGCTTCCGGAGGACGAAGCCAGACGCTTGCCTCTTGACGAAATCGTTATGGTGATCGATGCGCAAATGCCAATTCGCGCAAAACGCATCGAGTATTTCAGCGACCCTTTCTTCAAGGGCATCCATAGGGCGCAAGCCGGGGAACTCCCGTTCCCCAAGAAAGAGGTTTCAACGCGCATCGAGGCTGCGGACGAGAAGGGCAGGGGAGTTGCGGCCAGCGCTGCACCAGCAGATCAGCCGGAAAGCCTGGCGGAAGCCGCGAAGCCCGAGGAACCGCAAGTCAAAGCGCCGCCAGCGGAGCCAGGTCAAGGCAAGTTGCCAATTGAGCCGGTCGAGCGGGTCGTGCCAAGACGCGAGTCTATTCA
>JBCBAO010000379.1:0-2171 GCA_038532405.1 Pseudomonadota bacterium
ACCTTTTGTCGCTTAGCTGAACAGTCGCTGGGGTCGACGCGCCCACGTAGCGCCTTGACCTCTCCCCTTACTTTCTTGGACTTGAGCCTGCGCTTTTTCGACCCAAGCGTGGGGCGGGTCGCGATCCGCCGTTTGGGCTTGACCAGTGCCTTGCGGATCAAATCCACCAACCGCTGCCGCGCAATATCACGGTTCCGGGCCTGGCTGCGGGTCTCGTCACACTGAATGATCAGCGCGCCTTCCGTCGTCCAGCGTCGCCCCGCTAGCCGCCTCAGCCGTGCCTTGACCGGACCAGGCAGGGCGGGAGAGCGTTCGGCTTCAAATCGCAGTTCAACGGCCGTCGCCACCTTGTTGACGTTCTGTCCTCCGGGGCCCGACGCGCGCACAAATTGCTCGCTCAGTTCCCAGTCCTGAATGGTGATATCGTCGTTAATGCGCAGCATGACCCTTGATACTGATGGAACACGGTCACACGCCAGTACGTTCCTCTTCCAATCGCAATGAAATTTCGGAGGATGAACATGTTGACGACCAACAGTATCACGCAAGTGAAGACATCGCGTCCCGACCTCTACGCGTTTCGTATCACCAAGATGGTCACGCAGGAGGATATGGAGGCGATGGCCGAAGTGATGAATGACGCTTTCGACCGGCACGAGGACAAGATCGATATGCTGCTGATCTTTGACCGTTACGATGGCGCGGAAAGCGGTGCCACCTGGGGTTGGGAGGCGCTCAAGAGCCGGTTCAAGTCCGTTACGAATATCCGCCGCTACGTGGTGGTCGGCGCACCGGACAGCGCCGAGGACTTGATTGAAACGATGGCTAAAATCATGCCGATCGAGGCTGAGACACACGATACAGAAGTGGCTGCATGGCGGTCGCTGGACGCCGAAGCCATCGCAGCCTGATTTGGAAGACGACAACGAAAAAGGGCCGCTGGATCAGCGGCCCTTCTCGAAATGTTTCGGAGGTTGTGCCGGTTAGATCAACCGACCAACTTGGCGGTCTGCGCCGCGCGGGGCTGCCCTAGCAGGCGACCTCCCAAGCTGTTCCGACACCTCTCTCCAATACCTTTCTCGACACTGGATCACCTCCTTTCGATTTGTTGAACTCATCCGAATGGTGGCACAGCCTGTCGGAAAGTCAACGCATTTCCGCAGGTGCGCGGGCCCCAGCGGTCAACCAGCGAAACGGTGCCAAAGCAATCAACGCCAATGTCAGCTTGACCATCCAGTCCGCTACGGCAAGCGACACCCAAAGCGGCGCCGCGGGCCCCACGCCCAGCAGCGGCAGAACCTCGCCTGCCCAGGACACGTCATTGCCTGGCTCAAGCCAGCTCAGGCTGGCCGAAAAGGCGATGGTAAAAAAGATCGCCGTGTCGACCGAACTCCCGATGATGGTCGAGGCCAGCGGCGCCTTCCACCAGACCCCGCCCCGCAGTGCCGAGAAGATGCCGACGTCCAGCAATTGAGCCGTTAGGAAGGCTAGACCCGAGCCGATGGCGATGCGGAAGGTCACCGCCGGGTAGGTGAAACCGTCGCCTTCAAGCATGATCTGGGTCCCCACGAGCGAACAGAACACGCCGACGATAAAGCCCACGAAGACAACCGTGCGGGCGGGACCGGCGCCATAGACGCGGTTCATGATATCGGTCACGAGGAAGGCCAGCGGGTAGGTGAAGGCCCCCCAGGTCAGCCAGTTTCCGAACAGAAATTGAACAAGGATGTTCGAGGCCACGACGATGGTGGCCATGGCAAGAATGCCGGGAAGGTGCGCGCGTGTCATATCAGGTGCCCGTTTTTGCAAGGTTGCGGCGACTTGGCCCGGCAGCGTACCGGACGCGCGCCTCTTAGTCGCAGGTGGCGCCGCCCGCAAGCGTTTCCGTAAGGGCGTATTCGACAAGCTCGCTTCTTTGTATGGACAGGAAATTGTCGTCGGACACCATGCTCAGGCAGATGGCCCCGCTTTCTGACTGCCAGACGGCAAGACCTTCAAGATTGCCGAAATCTCCCAACCGCGTTGTGAGAAGCGGTGTCAGCCCCGCTTGGGGGTTGCCCGGATCAAGCCGCGCGATATGGCTGCGAAACCCCACCGCGTCAAAGAACCGGAACAGAATGTATAGATATCCGTCTGGACCCATATCCGCCCCAACAGGGGCAAATCTGTTG
>JBCBAO010000380.1:0-2167 GCA_038532405.1 Pseudomonadota bacterium
ACTCCTTGGCGGCCGTGCGCGCAGTTTTGAATTCGAAACACGTTCCGGTCCGAAAACGGGTACTCGTATGGCAGCCAAGCAGAGACCCAATGCCCTGCCACCGCGGCTAACGTCTACGGAAAGAGAGGCGCACGCAGCCCATATTGATGTTTTGGGCGATGCCCCAATCTGGCGAAAGCTCGGCCTTTGAGGGGCCTATGTGGATTGAGGTCCCCCTGCGCCCGCTGCCTCGGCTTGGCGGGCTTTTTGTCCGCGGTAAAGGCTAACAAAATCAATCGGGTCAACCAGTAGGGGCGGAAAGCCACCGTCCCGGGTAATGTCGGATATGATCCGACGGGCGAACGGGAAAATGATTCGAGGGCATTCGATCAAAAGCATCGGCTCCAGCTCGTTTGGCTGTATGTTTTCGAGCTGAAACAAGCCGGCATAATCCAGTTCCAATATGAAAAGTGTGGTTTCTCCGGCCGTTGCTTTGGCCTGCATACGAAGTGAAACTTCGTACATGTTTTGACCGTCTTTATGCGGCGTTGCGTTCACATCGATACCAAGATCGATATTGGGCTGGCTTTGGGAGCGAGCTGTGCCGGGATTTTCGAACGAAAAATCCTTTATGTACTGGGCAAGAACGCGCATATTCGGCGTTTGGCGCGGCTGGGCTTGAGCAGTGGGGTTGCTGCCTTGCGTTGCGGGGGTTTCGTCTGCCATGGTGCCTCTCAAATTCGACTGCGAGCCGGTAGCATGGCTACATCTGTGGTGCAATGCCGCTGGCGCCGGAGCCTGTCACCCTATATGTAAAGAGTCTCTAAGCTATTTGACAGAGTGAACCATTGACCGAAGTTCTCATCGCCGCAGCCGTCGCCTTGTTCGTTTTAAGCCGGCTTTACATTGCCCTCGGCCGGGATGACGGGCCGCCCAATGGGCGGTCTCGCAGTCCAGCCCAGGGGCCCGTTTCGGCACCCGCGGCTGACCGTCAAGACGACCAACACCGCCAGGCGCGTCAGCGGCCCGTATTCAGTGGCCCTGCATCGGCCGGTCTTGAAGAGATCTACGAAGCTGACAACAGTTTTGATCCCGACGAGTTTCGGCGCGGGGCCCGCACGGCCTATGAAATGATCATTGCCGCCTTTGCCCGCGGCGACCGGGAAGCTTTAAAACCACTCCTGGACGATGATGTTTACGGTGCTTGGGATGCTGCCATTTCGGAGCGGGATGCGGCAGGCACAGATCCATTCGAATTGCTCCGCATTCGAAAATCAGAGATCGTCGATGCAGAGCTTGATGGCGAAATCGCGCGGGTCATGATGCTGTACGAAGCCGAACTCGGTGATGGCGAACGAACCCGCAAAGCAAACGATATTTGGACCTTTAAACGCAATGTCACACAGACCGATCCGAATTGGCTGCTTGACGATGTCGAAACGGCCGAATGAGATTTTGCGCTCAGGCCTTGGCTGTGTCGCCCGTATAGGCGCAGTTGGTCTGATCGGCTTGCTGGCGAGCTGCATGACGCCGCCAGTCGAAAGCCCGCCTGTCAATCCGGATATATTTCAAGCGCTGCCCCAAGATCCCTTGTCACCGACGCCGGCTCCTCGGCCGGTATCATTTGATGATCTGCCTGGATGGGATGGCGCGGATCTCATGGCTCCGCTCCAGGCTTTCCGAAGAAGCTGTCGCCGCGTAATGGCGCGGGACGATACGCGCGCTTATTCTGATCGGGTGGGCTATGCCGGTTCCGTTGGGGACTGGCGGTCGGCCTGTGCCGCGCTTTCGGTTGCCAATGACTCTGAAAGTGCACGCCGGGTTTTCGAGGCTCTGTTCACGCCACTTGAAGTGATCTCCGGGGAAGGGACGCCGCGGTTCACCGGCTATTTCGAACCTGAAATCGAGGCACGGCGCGAACCTGTTTTCCCATTTACCCATCCAGTTCCAGGTGTTCCGAATGATCTTGAGCGGGTGAATGGTGCCCAGCTTGGGCTATCTCCGCGCGAGACATTTGCCGCCCAGCGCCTGCCGGATGGGACACTTCGGCGTTATCCGGCCCGGGCAGAAATTGCCCTTCGCCAGGAAAACGCGCTTGGATATGCCCATCCGGCGGACGTATTTTTCCTACAAATACAGGGATCCGGCCGGCTGAATTTTGAAGATGGGCAGAGCATGCGCGCTGCCT
>JBCBAO010000381.1:0-2156 GCA_038532405.1 Pseudomonadota bacterium
GGGTGTCGGTGTGCAGCCTGTTAACACAACACCGACGACAAATGTTCCAGATGCAGCGATAAAGCCACGACGGCTAAGGTTTGAGATTATCGGCTCTTTTTCCTGAGTAACGCGCGGATCGATTTTGCGGCTAGGAAGAATATCGAGGGCCTCAAGAAACATGCGGGGTCTCCACCATGGATATTCCAAGAGCTTAAAGCAGGCGCGACCTAGGGCCAACGGGCCAATGTTCACTTCTTAGTTTTTCGCCCGAGGTTTCCGCGAATTAATCTCATGTCTTTACCTGTCGGGGTCTGCAGGACCACCTTTGAAAATAAAATGGCGGCCGCAATATCCGCAAATGACTTCCCCCTCGTCCCCCAACTCGTAAAATACTTTGGGATGGCCGAGGGCACCGCCACCGCCATTGCAACTCACCCGGTGATGCTCGACGATTTCGACGTCATTTTGGTGGGGGGATCTCGCAGTATCTGCCATAACTCCAGCTTAGTCTTTTGGTTAGCGGATGGATTGCCGCTTGCCGATACTGAGCCTAGGTATGGGCGAGCGCACCAGGCGTCAATCCAAGAAAGGCGACCAAATTCATGTCCGCCCCTGAATTTGCAATATCAGTCCGTGGCCTAAACAAGGTTTATGCAGCTTCGGGCAAGATGCCGGAGAAACATGCCGTCAAAAATCTAAGCCTGGAAATTCCAAGAGGCTCTATTTTTGGCCTACTCGGACCGAACGGTGCCGGAAAATCAACGTTCATTAACATTCTGGCTGGCCTCGTAACAAAGACCAGCGGAAAGGTATGCATCTGGGGCCTCGATATTGATACGCAGCCTCGTCAAGCTCGTGCAGCTTTGGGGGTCGTCAACCAAGAAATTGTGAGCGACCCGTTCTTTACACCGGAAGAAACACTGGAACTCATGGCGGGCTTCTATGGCGTTCCAAAGTCAGAGAGACGAACCGATGAAATTCTGGAGGCCGTCGGCCTTGCCGATAAAAAAGATGCCTATGTCAGGCAACTTTCCGGCGGCATGAAACGCAGATTGATGGTCGCCAAAGCCCTTGTACACAGCCCACCGGTGCTGATTCTTGATGAACCGACGGCTGGTGTGGACGTCGAACTTCGTCGATCGCTTTGGGCATATGTGCGGGAGTTACATCAAAACGGCACCACGATCATCCTGACCACGCACTATTTGGAGGAAGCCGAAGAGCTTTGCGACCGGATCGCGATTGTAAACCACGGCGAGATAATTGCGGATGAGCCCACCCACCAACTCCTCAAACGCCTAGACCATAAGACACTGAAACTTGTTCCTAAAACAGCGCTGGATACCGTACCCGAAAGTCTCGGGGAACTTGATGCCGTCATCCGCCCAGATGGCAGTCTGGCTATAACTTACAGATCCAGCGAAACGGGCATAGGCCGCCTGCTCGACAAGGTTCGCGACTCGGGCATTGGAATCGCGGATTTGGCCACCGAAGAGCCCGATTTGGAGGACGTCTTTGTCGCGTTGACCAGTGATGTCTAAAGAGACGCCGCCTGGGATAAATGCGCGACTGCTCAGCCTCCTGCACCACCGGGCGAAGACGCTAAGGCGCGGCGATGGAATAGGTCTGCCCATTGCCCAAACAAGCACCTACTTCGTTCCAGGCCCGCCGGAGGCCGACTACACCTATACCCGAGATGGCAACCCTACTTGGACGGCCGTTGAAACACAGCTCTCAATTCTCGAAAACGCTCCAGCCGTCGCTTTTCCATCGGGGATGGGAGGGATTGCAGCTGTGCTTTACACTCAGCTTTCGCCTGGTGATAAAATTGTATTGCCAAGCGATGGTTACTTTGCCGTCCGAGCGCTAGTGAACGAATTTGTTCAGCCGCTTGGCATTGAGGTTGTTGCCTGGCCAACAGCATCTTTCGACACCGCCCCTATAAATAACGCGAAGCTGGTCTGGATAGAGACACCTTCCAATCCAGGCCTCGATACGTGTGATATCAAGCAGATTGCCGCACGCGCCCACGCAGCTGGAGCTCTTTGCGTTGCAGACAACACCACTGCGACGCCCTATCTGCAGTCCCCTTTGGATCTAGGGGTCGATATTGTGGCGTCCTCGGACACCAAAGCGATGGCTGGCCATGGAGATGTCCAAACAGGACATCTCCA
>JBCBAO010000382.1:0-2117 GCA_038532405.1 Pseudomonadota bacterium
ACCTCAGCGATGGATACGCTGATAGATGCTGCCTACGCAACGGCACTCGACTACCGTGTCGCGAAGGCCTTTGCTGCGGCGTATCAGGCGATTTCGGATGGCAATGGTCCCATTGCTGACTTGTCGGGCCATATTGCCCGTGCACGCAAAATAGCTGCGTCCCGCGCGCGCGATACGGCGATTGAATTGCCGAATATTGGCCTCTGTCCCGAGCGCGGCTTGTGTTCGGCCCAGCCCGCAGATTTAAGCGATCTGCTGGGTCTGGTAGAGCGCTTGAGTTTGCCGGGGCGCATGGATCTGATCGACCCGGAAAGTTGGCGAGATGTTGCGCGTTGGTTGGTGAAACCCCTGGAGATATCCGCCGGAGATCCAATTTTTGTTTCCATGGGCTTCCGAGACGGTCGACGGAACGGTGCAATCGTCCGTCGCGCGAAACTTTTGGGCGCAGAGGCTGGGGACATAAACCTTGTTTTTCCGTCCTTAAACGAGCGCAGCGACTCCGATGAGATCGATATGCTTCAGCGCATGCTTGGATTAACCGAGCGTCAGGCCTCGATTGCGCGATGCATCGCGCTCGGCAAAAGCGCATCGGAGATCGCGGCAACGCTTGGTATCAAGGTTCATACCGTCCGCGATCATATCAAGGCGATCTATGATCGAACGGACCTCAACAAACAAACGGATCTTGCTGTCCTTGTTGGCGAGCTGAAATTGATGACCGCCGCCCTGGAGGGCGCGCGGAAGGCATCGCGCTCTGCGACGTCAAATGTCTTCCAGCGGATGACGAATTTTTTCTGGACCCGGGATGGACGGCGGATTTGCTATAGCGACTGCGGGGATCGCGATGGGCGTGTGATCCTTAAAACCCATTCCTCCTTCGGCGGGCGCTGGGTATGGGAGCCCACCGCAGAGACACTTCATCGCTATGGGTTACGCCTGATTATCATCGAGCGCCCAGGCGTTGGGATGACAGATCCCGCACCTGAAGACCGTGAAAACATTTGTATTTCCGACGCCATTTCGCTGCTCGATCATCTCGAAGTAGAAAAGGCTTATGGTCTTGGAACGTCCGGAGGTGCGTTCCATCTCGCTAATCTTATCGCAGCGTATCCGAGCAGGTTTACCGGGGCGTGTTTCATTTCTGCGCGGGCATTTGATGTCAGTGGCCATACAGCCGAAGATGATTTTGTCGCCAATCTAGCGGCTTTGCCCCTTGATGCGGGGGCTCTGATCATGGAGTCGGCGGCCGGCACCCAGACAGACGAGGGGTGGCGTGAAAGTATTCGGCTTATACTCGACGAGAATAAGGTTGATCTGACAGCGCTTGAAGATAGCGCTTTGATGGATATGCATGTCCGCCAGCAAAAGAGCGTGATGAGCGAGGGCTTTGTCGGCCAACTCCTGGAATGGAAAGACTATGGGCGAGATATGGTGCCACCGGCCTTGCCGGATCTGCCCTATGCAGTGATCGTGGGCCGGGATGATTTTGTAACCCATGTACAGCGCGGCGCGCAGGACTGGGCAGGGTTCCTCTCCGTCGATCCGATTTCAGTCGATGGTGCCGGCCATCTCATTTTTCTGACCCATACACGGGATGTCTTGCGTGCCACCGGTTTGATCGCGGCCGTTTAATTTTATTTTGATGAAGTGCATCCAATCGGGCCGCGCGTTGCATCTTACTGGTGTGATTGGCGCAAATCCGTTGTGCTATAAAGCAAAAGGTAGGCTGAGACATGCCAATTCAAGTTGTTCTCGCGCTGTGCGTCATTTTCGGATCTGTTGCCCTAATCGTATGGTTGCTGCTTTTCTTTGGATATAAGCGACGCCTCGCAGCGCACGATACAATAAGGCTCGCCATGGAAAATGGACAGGAAATTTCTGCTGAGACCATCAAGGTGCTGACCATGGCCGTCAACCCTGCAACCGCCGACCTTCGGCGCGGCGTCATACTAATTGCGACCGGCTTTGCAATTGCCCTCTTTGGTGGCTTTGTCGGGTTTGACGACGCTGAAGCACTCGCACCGATGCTCGGCATCGCTTGTGCACCGGCAACGGTTGGTATCGCGTATCTTGGGCTTTGGCGTTTTGGTCATGACCGCGAAGCTGGTTAATTTTCC
>JBCBAO010000383.1:0-2096 GCA_038532405.1 Pseudomonadota bacterium
CACATTTATCGGGCTTCGCTGGATTGCGGTCGCCGGTCAAACCCTGGCGGTCTTGGTTGTAAAGTTTGGTCTTGGATTCGACTTGCCGCTCGCCCTTTGTCTCGCTGTCATCGCGGCCTCGGCCTGGCTGAATGTTTTCCTTGCCTTCGCGTTTCCGACCCAGCGCCTGGCGAGCGAGCGGGAGGCAACGGCGCAGCTTGCATTTGATACCGTGCAGCTTGCCATACTCCTCGATGTGACCGGCGGGCTGTCCAATCCCTTTCTCTTGCTCATGGTTGCCCCTGTCACCGTCGCTGCGGCGAGCCTGCGGGCGCGGTATGCCATGGTCATTGCGCTTCTTTCCCTCAGTCTTGCGGCGGCGATGCCATTTGTATCGCTCGATCTGCCTTGGTCGGTGGGGGAGGATATTGCCCTACCGCCCCTGTTCCAATGGGGGCAGTTTACAGCCCTGGTCGTTGGCATCGTTTTCTTTGCCCTCTCGGCTCTGCGGGTCAATCAGGATGAGGCACGGCTTGTGCGGGCCCTCGATGCTGCCCAAATCGTTATGGCCCGTGAGCAGCGGCTCTCGGCCCTTGGGGCGATGGCGGCAATGACGGCCCATGAGCTTGGCACGCCGCTCGCCACAATCCACCTTGTCGCGAAAGAAATGCTCGCCGACCTTCCAAAAGATAGCGCCTATCGGGAGGACGCTGCCCTATTGGCCGAACAGGCCGAGCGTTGCCGGGCCATTCTGCGAAAGCTGGCCCAGGAGCGCGATGCCGGCGATATCGTCCACGCCCAGATGCCCCTTTCGACGCTCGTGGAAGAGGCCGCCGCACCCCATAAGGGCCTTGGCGTCGCGGTGGATGTGCGCACGCTGCGCATGGATGGCGGCGATGAAACGCTTCCCATCGTTGCCCGCAGTCCCGAAATCCTCCATGCCCTCGGTGCTTTCATCGAAAACGCCGTTAGCTTTGCCAATACCGAAGTGCGCATCGAAGCGGCCTGGAGCGATACCGAGTATGTCGTCACCATCCGCGATGATGGACCGGGCTTCTCAGCCGATATCCTCCCGAAACTCGGCGAGCCCTATGTCTCCGAAAGGGGTGCAGAGCAGGCCGGCGGCGGCGATATGGGGCTCGGCTTTTTTATTGCCAAAACGCTGGTTGAGCGAACTGGCGGAAGAATTGCGACGCGAAACAGGTCAGCACCGGCCCACGGAGCTGTTATCCAGGCAACCTGGGCGCGCAATGCACTGGAACCAGATCCCAAAAGCCTCATATAGGTAAGTGAACGAAGTAAGGAGGCTGATATGGACCGGCCCGTAAGATTGCACGAAAAGCTCGAAGGCGTCGAAGATCGGACCTGCCTGGTGCTCGACGATGACGGGCCATTCTGTCAGCGCCTGGCCCGGGCGCTTACACAGCGTGGCTTCATGGTTTCTGCGGTTTCTAGCGTTGCTGAAGCGAAAGATGTGGCTCGGTTAAACCCGCCTGCTTTTGCGGTCCTGGACTTGCGCCTACAGGACGGCTCAGGCCTCGATGTGGTGGAGGTGCTCCATCGCCACCGGCCTAATGCCCGCGCGGTTATCCTGACAGGGTATGGGGCGATTGCAACGGCCGTCGCTGCGGTTAAGGCCGGTGCGGTCGATTATCTCTCCAAGCCCGCCGATGTTGAGGACATTATCAAGGCCCTCGTCGCGTCGGCAGATGCCAAGCCCGCACCGCCGGAAAACCCAATGTCCGCCGATCGGGTGCGCTGGGAGCACATCCAACGGGTCTATGAGCTTTGCGATCACAATGTTTCGGAAACCGCCCGTCGTCTGAACATGCACAGGCGAACCTTGCAGCGTATTCTGGCAAAGCGCGCGCCGCGTTAATCCGCCTTCGGCAGGTTCAGGTCGAGCCAGGCGAGAATATCCGCCAAAACCCTGTCCGTACCCGGTTCGTCGAGGATCCAATGTGCGTGGTCTGAATATTCCAAATAATCGCCCGGCACCCCGGCATTTGCATATTTTTTGGCGACCTTCCGCACGGCCTTGATCACGGTTGCGCGGTCTTGCAGGGCACCAATGGTCAATGTTGGAACGCGGATCTTGCTCTCATCGATCACTATGC
>JBCBAO010000384.1:0-2050 GCA_038532405.1 Pseudomonadota bacterium
AAATTTACCAATGCTCATTAAGTTGGCCGAGGTCCGCAAGGGTGCAGCTTTGATAGAAGCAGCCGAGGCGGCGAGCGAGGCGGGACGGAAATATATCTCCATTGCCTCCCAATTGCTTGAAAAGCGCTCATAAGGCCGCCCGGCATGGAAACCTCTCAGCGCGTTGCGATTGTTAATAAGAAAGGTCTTCATGCCCGCGCCTCGGCAGCTTTCGCGCGTTTGGCCGGGGCGTACAGCGCGGACATCTCGGTGCGTCACAATGGTGAAAAAGCTAATGGCGAACACATTATGGATCTTTTGATGTTAGCGGCTCACAAGGGGACCGAGATTGAAATCCACGCCAAGGGTGCCGATGCTGAAGCGGCGCTTTCTGCCCTGATAGAGCTTGTCACAAACGGCTTTGGTGAATTGCTGCAGGATCAGGGCGGCAGTGCCGAGACGGGCAAGGATGCTGGCGCATAATTCGCCTTGCCAATGATGCGATGATTTCGATCTGATACCCTAGAACCGTTTTTCAATGAACAGATTGAAGGTGCCACTTGTCGGGCCATCCAGGTTCGCGGCCTCACCGTCTAATCCTGGGATTGAAAAGGATGGGTCAGTTGCGCCGAAAAACGCATAGTCCAGGCCGACCGCGACTGTTTTTCTAACCGCATAGGAAAAACCAATACGGCCTTGGTAAGCGAGGGTCCAATCTGCCTGACTGTCGGGGTTTAAGAAGGATATGCCGCCGATCGGATCAACGCGTGCTGCGCCGAGGCCAGCTGATATGAAAGGTCTGAAACGCCCGGTTTCTCCAAAATCATAGACAATATTTGCCAGCAGCGCATGGGTGCGGACGGCTCCATCCGCATCCTCCATCAGGCCGGGCAGGTCACCCGTTGCCGGATCAAAACCGCTTAAAGGCTCTATCTGGTCAACACTGTTTCGGAAAAATCTGTATTCGGCTTCGAGGCTGAAATTCCTGGCAAAATCGTATCCGATTGCTGCTCCAGTTGTGATTCCGGCCTGGGTTTCAATCGTCTGCTCTGTAATTTGAAGGGCCAGGTTCGGATTGCCCGGTTCAAGTGGCGATACCGCATTGAACTCGTCGGGGCCGTTCAATCCAATGGTTGCACGGACATACCGGGATTTATGTTCACCGTCGTCGGCAAGGCTGTGGGGCATCGAAAAGCTAAAACAGGCCAGGGCGAAGAGAAGGCGCATTTGAGAGAGGTCCTAGGCGTTCAATTGTTTGTAAATTGCAGTCGTATTGGCGGCCTGGCAACCGCAGGTTTGCAATCTGAGTATCAGCTTCTTGGGTAGGCGCTGTGCCCGTGGTCCAGCGCGCCAGTATGTTTGCTGGATCAGCTTCCTTGGCGACGCTCCGTACGAGAGGGAGGGCGAGCTGTTTGCTCATTCGGGCCCGCTCCATTCGTCCGGTTCTGCCCCCTTGATCGGCGGGCTTTCAAGCTCGCGAGTAGAATGTCCCCACTTTCGGCATCTGTCAGGCTGGCGGCAAAGTCTTTTATTACCGTTTCAAACTCTTCGACGCTGACAATACGGTCGAGATTTGGATCAAAGCGGGCCGGGTTCGATAAGCTCTGGTCCCGGGTCGGCAGACTGTTTGACCAGGCTTTCTGCTCCAGGGGGGTCAGGTAACCGTTCTGGTTGGCATCAGCATCGATGAACGCGTTTGCGATACCTCTTTCCAACTCCGCTGGTGAGACGCGTCCATCGGTATTGTTATCGAAGCTGATAAACAATCCAGCACCTGGGATCAGCCGCTCATTTGGGCGGAGTTGTCGGGCCGCTTCGGGTTTCAGTTCACCTTGGCCAGGCAGGCGAACAACATCTTCATCCGCAAAGGCGGGGCTCGTCATAGACCATAACAGGGCGATTAATCCGGCGGTGCGTTGCATGGCGAAGACTCCTCGCACTGAATGGAAACCTTATCGTGGGTGTTGCATGAACGCCACATGACTTTGCAGGTTTTCGTGGCTTTAAGTGGCAAGAGCGGAATCTCAAAATTAAATAAACATACAAACATAGGTTTATATGAGCCTTGCAG
>JBCBAO010000385.1:0-2042 GCA_038532405.1 Pseudomonadota bacterium
CCGTTACCCACCCGCACCACCCCAGTGAACTTGGGGCCTTCCCAACGTGAACGGCCGGTCCGCACGCCGCTTCTCTTCAGGGAAAGCACATGGGGGGGAGTATGGGGAGGGCGTGGCGGGAGGGGGATAAGTTTTGAGGAACCGCACTTTGGACCGTGCAGCTCACCTGTTGCAGACCAATCCCTATAGGCCAGCCAAATAAGCCTCCCCCTTCCCTAAAAGCGACCACGAATGCCGAATTGCACCGTGCGTCCCACAAAGGATGTGGAGCGCACAAAGCCAGGTTGCAGGAACGGGAACGGATCGCGATCACCGAGATTGTTCACGCGAATGCTGAACTCGAATTTGTCCGACAACGTATAGGAGCCGCCCAATGTATGGATGAAGGCCGTGCCGGAATCCGTTCCGCCCACCAGTTCAAGACCATCATTGGTCGGATCACCATCCCCAACAATAAGGGCTGCGAAGGCGAGTTGTTCGTCCAATCCAAATGTCCCGCCGAACCCGGTGATGACCTGGCTGCTCTGAAAGTTGAAGCCATAATCTGCGCGCCACGGCCCCTTCGACCATCCAAGACCAAAATTGAAGAAATTTCTTGGGAAACCAAACTCGCCGTCCAGCAATTCCACATCCTCCGGAAAGTCTGCGAGCGGCGTATCTTCACGTTCAATCAGGTAGGTGCCGGCAAGGCTTGCCGTGAATTCGCCGATGTCGCGGCCAAAGAACCGGTCAAGATCGAACTCATATCCGATTTGATAATCTATCCCTGTGCTTCGCAAGGCTCCGATGTTGAGGGCCGTGTCAGAAATGGCTTCGACCTCACCGGTCAGGGCATTTCGGGTAATTGCGCCGCACAGTTGGCTGCACGATTTTCACCGAGCTCAATCTGGCTCGCATCGCACGGGTCTTCTATGGTGGTGAATGAGGACAGCGAAACCGATTGCGGGGCAAACAGCTCTCCAAGATTTGGGGCCCCCACAGAGCGGTTGAATGAGCCCCGAACGCGCAAATCATCCACTGGCTGATAGAGAAGTCCAAACGCAAACGACGCTGTCGTGCCGACTGTCGAATAATCGGCAACGCGCACCGACGCGTCAAAGTTCAGAGCCTCAACGAAAGGCAGGTCGCCAAGCAAAGGCAGGTTGATCTCGGCGAACCCTTCAATGACGTCAAAGTCGCCAGCAATGGCAGGCGACACCGGAACGGGACCGAGATCAAGTGCCAATAAGGCGTCGGGCTGGAAAGCCGTACGCTCGTCGCGATATTCGATGCCCGCCGCATAGCCAATTGGTCCGCCCGGCAGAGCGAAGAAATCTTCGGTGGAGCCGGTAAATGTCGCATTGAGGACAGCTTGCTCGATGACGGCATTAGATGCAGTCGGCGTAAGCAGAAACTCTGTCACGTCAGCTGAGACAGGTGCGAACAGATTAAAAGGAACACAGATACTGTCTGGACCAGGCGTGAAGGTCGTGAACCCTGGCGGTGTGTCCAGAAATGTAACGGGTGAGGTTGCCGTAGGGTCCAGCGTGGACGCGCAGGTCGGCTGACCGTCAGGCCCGGTTACAACATCCAATGATGCCTGGAGGCGATCCGGCAGCAATGTGCCGGTGTCAAAGATCTCAACTTCCGTACGCCCATAGTTCGCAGAGACTTCATAGTTGAGCCACGATTTCACCTCACCTCTGAAGCCACCAACAATGCGTGTGGTTTCCCGCTCTGTTATCTCCGGCAGGTTCAATCCCGGTTGGCCTGCGGTTGTGAATGACAGTGTAATCGTAGGATCTATCCCGGTGACCCCCGAAATCGCATCCAGCGTATTAAACTGATCAACAATTGCAGCAGGAATGAACGGGTTGTCCGGGGAAAACGGCTCGCTGGCGAGGGCGAAATCCGCCGCATTTTGGAGTGTTGCCTCGGTTCGATTGAATTTCACTTCCAAAAAGGCACTGATTTCAGGCGTGATGTCGTAATCGGCGAACCCGTTTATGGAGAACCGCTCCACCGTTGGGATTATGTCGCCAGCGGTGCCGGCAAATGGCAGG
>JBCBAO010000386.1:0-2013 GCA_038532405.1 Pseudomonadota bacterium
CGCCGTTGGCGTTCTCCACGAGGAGATGCGGCGCTGCAATGGCTTGATCATGGCAAAGGCCGCGAACCATCAAGTTCCTGCTGGCTCCGCCCTTGCCGTTGACCGGGTTGGCTTCTCCCAAGCTGTAACGGAGGCCCTCGAAACCCACCCCAATGTCGAACTTGTACGCGAAGAAATAACGGATCTTCCACCGGAAGATTGGGGCAGCACAATCATCGCAACCGGCCCCCTTACCTCACCTACACTTGCCGATGCGGTACGCCTGCAAACGGGTGAAGATGACCTTGCTTTTTTTGATGCCATCGCCCCCATCGTAAATGCAGAATCCATCAATATGGACGTGGCCTGGAAACAATCGCGATACGATAAACCCGGTCCTGGCGGCGAAACGGCGGCTTACATAAATTGTCCCCTAGATGAAAGCCAGTACAACGCTTTCATAGACGCCCTGCTCGCAGGTGAAAAAACGGAATTCAAGGAGTGGGAGAAGAATACGCCCTACTTCGAAGGCTGCCTACCAATCGAGGTGATGGCCGAGCGGGGCCGGGAAACGCTCCGCTTCGGTCCGCTTAAGCCGGTCGGGCTAACCAACCCGAACAATCCATCGGTCAAGTGCCACGCCATTGTTCAATTGCGACAGGACAATGCGCTCGGGACGCTTTGGAATATGGTCGGGTTTCAAACCAAGCTCAAATATGGGGCGCAGGCAGAAATATTCCGAATGATTCCAGGGCTCGAAAATGCCACCTTTGCCCGTCTTGGGGGCATACACCGCAATACATTCATCAACAGCCCCAAGCTGCTGGACAAACAATTGCGGCTGAAAACATTGCCGCATTTGCGGTTCGCGGGGCAGGTCACCGGCGTTGAGGGATATGTGGAAAGCGCTGCCATGGGCCTTTTGGCCGGGCGGTTTGCCGCCGCTGAGTGGCTTGGCCGCAAATTGCCGCCGCCGCCGCTGACCACGGCTCTAGGTGCCCTGATTGCCCACATCACCGGCGGCCACCTACTCGATGGCAAGACCTTTCAGCCCATGAACATCAATTTCGGCCTATTCCCGCCGCCAGATCCCGAAACAGTCCGAACAACGGACGAGGAAGGCCGCAGGCTGAAGGGCAAAGAGAAAGGCCGCGCGCGCAAACGTGCCCAGGCGGTTAGAGCCCTCGCTGATATCGATGCGTGGGTTGAACGGCAGCGTGAACCAGTCGCAATGGTTTAATACACTTCTGCACGATTTTTCGGCTATGGTGTCGAAATGACGGAGACAATTCCAAACGCCGCCCAGATGACGGTCGAACTTATATCGGCCCAGGCCGCTTGCGACGCGACCAGTGGGCCGCCTGAAGACACATTGCTAGACCTTGCGCTTTCGCCGGAAATTATGCGTCGGGCAATGTCTCGCCTGGAGGACCCGGTTCTCGAACCTCCGACAGCAACCGAGCTGTTCGGCCAAAAGGAAGACGGATTTGTGTCGGCCCTCGCCGTCAGCATTGTGCCCGGCGAATGGCGCGAGCGCCGCCGCCTCGCCGTAGTAACAAGGCCTTTCGGGTTTCTCGCAACCCTTGGCAAGGAACGCATCGCGATCATTGCGCCGACGCGGTTTGAAACCGATTTCGCCTCCATTCCAAGTGTCGCGCGCTGGCTCATTTCCCCATTTGGCCGCCATGCGGAAGCCGCTGTCATCCATGATTGGCTCTATGCACTCGGACCGGAGGGGGACCGCATCGCCCGACGCCGCGCGGACCGGATTTTCCGCATTGCCCTTAAAAGGGTCGGCGTCGGATTCCTGCTGCGCACCATCATGTTTCTTGCGGTGCGTGTTGGTGGAAAGCGCGCGTTCGGTCGCGGCGATGGCCTGCGGTTTCGGTCACTAGGATCGCTGGACCTCATCGACCCACCACCCGCCCGGGAACCGTATCTGCGGACCGTGGCTTCTAAACCCGTCCGGAAAACATAGCCTTCATCACGGCGAAGCGCTTGCCGAGGGCGCTTGGCGGCGGTTTCAGGATATAA
>JBCBAO010000387.1:0-2004 GCA_038532405.1 Pseudomonadota bacterium
TTCCCTGCGCATTGATTTTCGCAAAGGCCGCTTCGGTCTTTGGTCAGTCGCTGACGGACTGGTCCATTACCCGCAGCTGAGCCCGGCGGGCGCGGATATGATGGTTGGTATCAGTGGAACCGGCCCCGCGCGCAATCTGGCCCAGATCGTGAGCGACAGCCGTCTCCAGCTCGAAGCGCGCTCCGGCTTTAACCCGGCAAATGTTTCCGGTGATGGGGAGATGCGGTTTGAGCTGACCCGGCCGGCCATCGAAAATGCGCCGGCATCCTCTTATCGCTATGTGGGCGAGGGTACCATTCGAGATGGCGGCCTGGACCGCGCTGTTGGCACATTCGGACTGACCGAAAGCGATGCGGGAATTCGACTTGATCAAACGGGAATCGAAATCGATGGATTTGGGGCCCTTGCCGGAGCGCCTGTGCGGTTTCGCTGGTCCTATCCCTTTGGTGTTGAGGACGCTTTGGCGCAACTGACGGCGACGAGCCTCTTCACGCCCGATACATTGAATGCGTTCGGGATTGTCGGGCGGGCCTATTTGTCTGGAGAGGTTCCCGTTCAGATTGCCGCTGACCTGAATGGCACGCAGATAAAATCGCTTGAAGCCGAGCTTGATCTAACCACAGCTCGACTGGACGTGGCCGAGGTCAACTGGGTGAAACCCGCCGGCGCGGAAGCAGACGCGGTTTTCCGAATTGACCAGGATGCGTCCGGCCCGAAGACGTTTGCCGCTTTGCAGGCCTCGGATGCAAAGCTTGAGGGTGTCCTGGAATTGGAGCCCAACGGCCGATTGGTGTCGGCCGACCTCGCCCGGGCCTTTCTGAAGGATCGCGCAGATGTTCGGGGAACCG
The DNA here is from genome assembly GCA_038532405.1 of Pseudomonadota bacterium. Classification (GTDB taxonomy): domain Bacteria; phylum Pseudomonadota; class Alphaproteobacteria; order Caulobacterales; family Hyphomonadaceae; genus CALLCD01. The sequence continues at coordinate 849 of JBCBAO010000387.1, forward strand.
TAAGGCGAAATGAAGAGAATGATCTGGTGTTTCAACTCCGCGGCGCGTTTTTGGACCTGTCTCGGCTTGTCCCGAATATGTCTCAACTCGGCGGATCTGGCACACCCGCGGCGCGTATGGGGGGTGTGCGGCTAGATGCCGTGTTGGACCGGCTAACCTTGCGCGAGGGCTTTGACATGTTGGGTGCGAATATGCAGCTGATTTCGTCGGCGCAGGGATTGCAGACCTTTGAGGCCAGCGGTTTGACTCAGACCGGTGCCGACTTCACAGCAGCTTTTGACTCCAGCGGCCTCGGCGATCCCTCCTTTCTGGTTACCTGCGGTGATGCCAGTTTCCTCGCCAGTGTGTTCCTTGGCACTGACGCGCTTGAAGATGGGGAGCTGGAAATGTCCGGGACCCTCGCCACAGGAGATTTGCCATCCCAGGTGCGCATACAGGTGAAGGATGGCCGTCTTAGAGATGCTCCGATCCTAACACAGCTGCTTTCGCTTGCTTCCATTCGCGGCGTGTCTGACACGCTCAGCGGCGAGGGCGTTTTGTTTACCGAGATCGATGTGCCACTGGCGATTGCGGGAACAAGGTATGACATTGTCGGTGCGCGGGCTTCCGGGCCGGCACTCGGGCTTACGGCCAATGGCTTTGTGAACACTGATGGCGGCGATATCGATATTGACGGCGTGCTCGTGCCAAGTTTCGGGGTGAACTCGGCCTTGGGCGGCATACCGCTGATTGGTGATCTTTTTGTGAGCCGCAAGGGGGAGGGCGTCGTCTCCCTGCGATATGGGATCGAGGGAACGCTGGAGCGTGCCCAAGTTTCGGTCAATCCGCTTTCGGCCATAACGCCCGGTGTTCTACGCCGGATATTCGAAAACCCGGCCGAAGCGCCGCTGCCCGAAGAAGGGGCTCCTATCGAAGACGAATAAGGGCATGGCGCTTTTTGCCAGCCGAGAGTTTGATCGCGCCATCCTCGTTCAGGTCTGCGAGCTTTAGCGTCGCATTCTGGTCCGACACCGGCACATCGTTTACGCGGGCTGCCCCCTGTTTGATCATTCGCCTGGCATCCCCGTTTGATTTGGTGAGCCCGGCTAGACTGAACGCGGCTGCAACGAGGTAGCCGGCGTCAAGCTCGGATTTTTCTATGTCGGCCGTCGGCAAT
>JBCBAO010000388.1:0-2000 GCA_038532405.1 Pseudomonadota bacterium
ATGGGCAAGTTGTTCGATCAACCGGCGGGGCCTCATCCTGATCAACCGCTTTTGGTGGGACAAACAATAGATCCTGCGATCGGACCCATGCTGAGGCCAACCGATTTTGCTTTGGTGCCCTGCCAAGGGCTGGCCAAGGATGTGCGATGCTCGATTATTGCCGCTGGCGGAAAGCGTATCCTCGTCGGGGCTCCTGCGGGCATTGGCGCGGGATACATTCCCGGCGAGCTTATCTTGCCAGATGCCGTTTTGCTCTTTTCCCTGGACGCTGAAGGGCTTGAAGGCCTCGACGAGGTTAGAAATGCAAGCTGGGCGGCCGGGCGAAGCGCCAAGCTGAGAGTTTCTTCCGTCAATGGGGTCGAAGACGTTGTAGATGGGATAAATGCGGCTTTTGTTCTTCCCGACGCAATTTCCTATGTATCAGGAGGCACAGCGCGAGGATATGATAGGGCACCGCTCACGGCTTTGCCCTTAACACCCGGAGAGATTGCTTTTGATACCGGAGACTTGGTGGTTCGAGCCGTTTCCGCCGGTATTGATAGGATGGCATTTCTTGTTTCCTATGCTGGTATCGATGTGTTGCTGGCACCCTGCGTGTCGAACCTTGAAGTTGAACAAAATTGGCCAGACCGTGACTATTCTATCCTTTGCTCGGAGCATAGTTCAGAGCAAGCTGGCACTTTTTCTGCACCTTTGACGGAGGTCATTTTGTTTAACGGAGACGCGATTGCAAATATTGGGGACAAATAAAAACGGAGGCCTCGCCCCTCCGACGAGACCTCCGCTGCCCCGCACCCCGCAACGGTCTTTCGACCGTGTTCGAATGATTGCGAAGTTGTTAACGCGATACAAACCCAGGCCGTTTCGTGTGTCAAAGCACAGACGTACCTGTTTCGGCGATCTTTCTGGGGGCGTGACTTTCGTGCAACGGCGACGGTGTGCTTTCCACGATCCTGTGCAGATAACCTGCTTTTCAAGGGTTTCGTTAACACTTAGGCCTGTATTGTTAACTAGATTGAGATTCTACACGCTGGGCGGCTTAGGATGATGGCATTGATGTTCTTGCTTTATATGGCGCTCGGCGCGGCTGCCGGATCTGCATTGTACTTTTTAGCAGATCAAACGGCGACGATCTCTGCTGTAGGCGGTGTCCTACTGACCCTTGTTCTTGGTCAGATAGATTTGATGATGCGCCACCCAAAGTCGCGCCTCGACCAGGCGGATGCAGGTATCAAGAAGACCGAGAAAGCGGTAACGGACATCGAACAACGCATGAAAGTTGTCGAGGCCCGTACCGAGGCTGTCGAAGTGACTGTCAAACATGAGCTAACTGAACGCCGCGATGCTTTGGTCAGCGAGATGCGGCAGTTGGAAGGCCTCATTGATCGGTTGAGCCGAAACTTTGAAAACCAGCTTGCTGAAGCGCCGACCCATGCTGTCCGTCCCCAGGAGGATGCTGCATTGCGAGCTGTGAAGGGTGCGCTTCAGGATGGCCGGGTTGATCTGCATTTGCAGCCCGTCGTCTCTTTGCCGCAACGCCGCGTGGCTTTTTACGAGGGCTTCACACGATTGAGGGATCCAGACGGGTCTCTGATCCTTCCGGCAGATTTCCTCGATGCTGCCCGACGGTCAAATTTAATGGGCGTCATAGACAATATGACACTTTTTCGGTGTGTTCAGATCGTTCGCCGTCTGGCGGAACGTGATCGCCGCGTGGGTGTGTTTTGTAACATTGCAGCCAGTTCGCTCGAAGACGACCATTTCTTCCCGCAGTTCTTGGCCTTCATGCGTGAAAACCAGGATTTATCCGGTGCCATGATCTTTGAGATCCGTGCGGATCGGTTTGAAACCCGATCCCGGAAAATGCGGGAAAATATGGATCAGCTGACTGGGCTAGGCTTTCGGTTTTCCATCGACCATGCGCCATATCTCGTTCTTGATCTGCCGAGGCTCCAGGACGCGGGTGTGCGGTTCGTGAAAATGTCAGGCGATCAATTGCT
>JBCBAO010000389.1:0-2000 GCA_038532405.1 Pseudomonadota bacterium
ATGGGGATAAATACCGAGGGCAATGGCGAAGAAAACCGATCCGTCTGCATTGTAACCATTGAAGAAATACCTGTCGTAGAAATTCCTGTCGGATCCGCAAACGGCGATTGGTTCCGGGGTCTGATGTATAGGGTATTCATCGCCTTTGGTGATCATGGTCTTGCGGGGCTCCTGGCTGAATTTGCACATACACATGAGGCGCAATCGGACATAGGACGCAAAGCAGGTAGGCGTCGAGGGGCATATGAATTTATCCGACGGTTATGCGCCTCTCCCCCTTGATTCTGCAGGTTCCCAAAAGCTTGGTATCTGAAGAAATTGAAAAGAAAGGCCCACCCATGACTCTCTCGACGGCTGCAGCATTGGCTGGTTTTATTGGTGTCGCACTCGGTGCCTTTGGCGCGCACGCACTGGATGGACACTTAAGCATAGACGGCCAAAACTGGTGGGAAACGGCGACGCTTTATCTCCTCGTACATGTAAGCACGACATTTGCGGTCGGCGCGTCTGAGATTGGAAGGCTTCGCATGATTGGAGGATGGGTTATGCTTGGAGGAGCGCTGCTCTTTTCAGCTACACTCTATGCAATGGCCCTTGGCGCGCCACGCTTTTTGGGAGCAATTACTCCGCTTGGCGGCCTTTGCCTTTTGATTGGATGGGCACTGGTCGCAATTTCCGCGCGGCACCGTAAATCGCCAGGCCAATCACAACAATCATGATATCAACTCCTCGGTACGAGCAGAATATTCCGTGGCTAGACGATTTGCGACAATGCGTGCCGCGTCAATCTCTTTGTCGAACTTTTCAAAGGCGGCCTCAGTCGACGGTGCCAGCATGACACCGGTTGAGGCGGCGGCCTGGATAAAGGTGCGCCGTACTTTCTGAGCATTTACAAGGGTTCGCTCAAAATCCATCAGATCCGTTCGGGCCGTGCGTTGGTTTGGGGAGCGTTCCAAATCTAAAAAGATATTTGCTTGCGACGTGACCATGGAGAGTATTCGTGCCGCGTCGTAGGCATCGGCCTCCAAGGTGCGCATGATATCGGCATTCGGGCGATCATGGACACCGATCAATTCGACATAGGATGGGCCAGAGGCATTGTCATCTGCACTTTGACCATCGACCAGTATACGCGCCAAATCAAACAATCCGTTGGACGAAGAAATCCAACCGCGTGTTTCAGCAACTTCATTAAATGTTGTGGCTGCTTTTCGAAGCTCGGCTTGTTCAACGGATACGGGAATTTGCACTTCCGTTTCGCCGGGAAGCATACTCACCGTGGTACATCCACTAACCGGCAAAACTGCCAGACAAACAAACACTAAACTACGCTTGAACATAAGTTCCTCGCCGAACCATATTCGTGGACCACAACCCTTAACGTTTTCTTACAAACATAAATCAACACGTCTAGGCTTTATTCCAGTTATGACAGCGGATAGGTGAAGGTGTCATGAACAGCTCCTCCCCCCGCAGAACGCTTTACCCTCCGCACGACGCCCGAAGAACCGGGCGCATGCGCGTCTCAGACCTCCATGAACTCTATTGGGAAGAATCCGGAACAGCATCCGGCGTCCCCGCCATTGGACTACATGGTGGCCCGGGTGGAGGGAGTAGCCCAGAAATGCGGCGCTTCTTTGACCCAAAGCGCTATCGGCTGATTCTATTTGATCAGCGTGGGTGTGGGCGGTCGACGCCGCGATCGGAATTGACCGACAATACGACCTGGGACCTCATCGAAGATATGGAGAAACTGCGGGTTGCCCTCGGTATAGACCGATGGCTCGTCTTCGGTGGATCCTGGGGGTCTACCCTTGCCCTGAGCTACGCCGTGACGCACCCGGACCGGGTGCTTGGGCTCGTGCTTCGGGGAATATTCCTGGTCACAGCCGCTGAAATCCAATGGTTCTATCAGAACGGGGCGAGCAATCTCTTCCCAGATGCATATGATCGCTATGTAACACCTATCCCGGTCGAGGAGCGTGGGGATTTGCTCTCTG
>JBCBAO010000390.1:0-1977 GCA_038532405.1 Pseudomonadota bacterium
CGTGAAAAAGGCGGTCCCCTTATCGGTAAGTGCGCCTTTCCATTGTTCACTTATGGGCCCAGCTGCCGAGGCTATGGCGGCAGCACTTGCGGAGGCCACGATCAATGCCCCTGCTGTTCCGTTGATCGCCAATGTGACGGCCGCCCCGACGGTGGAGCCGGAAGAAATTCGCCAGCATCTCGTGCACCAAGTGACCAATGGAAAGGCGCACTTACCGATAAGGGGACCGCCTTTTTCACGCCAAGCGCCTTCGCCTCAGCGCAGGCAGCTTCCACTGCGCCGGCGGAGCCGGAGAGAACAAGCTGGCCAGGCGCATTGTCATTTGCGATTTCGCAGGTTCCGCCGGCCGCAGCCATTCCGGCTGCACAGGCGGCCTCGGCTTGATCGATATCCGCCCCAAGAAGCGCGGCCATAGCCCCATCCCCAGGGGCGACGGCAGCCTGCATGGCATCGCCGCGTATACGAAGTAGCCGGGCGGTCTCCGCCGGACCAATCGCTCCGCTGGCCGCAAGCGCAGAATATTCGCCAAGGGAGTGACCGGCGACAAAGGCTGCCGTTGAAATGCCAATTCCAAACTCAGCCTCCAATGCCCGCATAGCGGCAACACTCACCGCCATGAGGGCCGGTTGTGTATTGGCGGTTAGCGTCAAGTCGTCCTCGGGTCCGTTCCACATCAGTGTGGACAGAGATTGATCAAGGGCCTCGTCGACCTCTTCGAACACCGCGCGTGCGGCGGGAAAAGCGTCGGCGAGTTCCTTACCCATACCGACGGACTGGGCTCCCTGGCCCGGAAAAATGTATGCAAGCCCGGTCATTCCCGCCGCAACCTCCTATTCGACGCCGATTGCAGGCTCGTTTAGGCGGCACCGCGCCGACGCGCAATGGGAGGCATCGCGATTAAGTTGGTGAAATTGTGAGCGCCACGCGGCCAACACGAAAACCGCGATATCCAATCGTGGCATTGTTTATCACTTCCCCTGCCCCGTCGAGGACAAGGATATCGCGAAACTTCACCCGGGTCGTTTTGCCTTCGCCGGTTGGCAAGTCGATAAGGTATTCCAGGCGAAACCCATTTTCCACCTGGAACCCACGCGCCGTGCCGAAGACATCCTCGCGCGTCCCCTCATATTCCCCATTTGGCAGTTTTTTGAGCCGCCAGGTCTTCTGGTCAATCTCGCCATCATCGAAGACAAAATCCTCAACAAGGGTAAGGGTCTCACCATCCCATGTGCCATTGAGCGTGGCTTCAAACCCGCGATCAACCCCGGTAATCGTCTTGATGCTGCCCCTGCCAATGGTTTTCCCGGCCAAGACATCTTCGATTACAAAAGGGCCGGCAGCGACATCGGGCACGGGCGGGCGTGTTGCGCATGCGGCGGCGACGGGCACGAGTGGGAGAATAAGAGCGGTTTTCAATAGAGTGCGGAACATGAGCGGAGCCTCGAATTGTTTGCAAAGGGAGGTATGACGCGGACCAATAATGGCAAGCGGATCGAATAGGGCTGATACCCCGCAGCGGCTGAGACATACGGAACCCAGCCCAAGCGTTATGGCAGCCGCCAACAACTGCAAAATCTTCAGCAGCCATATACATTTCGGGCTTCACTTGTGTGCCGAGCGAGCTGCTTTTCTGCGGAACGAAGACGCTCAGATATATTCTCAACCAGGATCAACACTTAGTGTTAAGGACAAGCACATGACCAGGCTCAGCCCGGATGCGCGCCGTCCCCTTGCAATCGGCTGCCAAATGCGCTTTATGCCGCGCTTTGAAACAGGTTTGCGGTCTTCAATGGGCAATGGTGCTCAGGCGAAGGGCCGTTGTCGGTAAGGGGCTCCCGCCCTGCTGGCACCGCAAGCCTTATGTCTGGGAAGACAAAACATGGCATTTTACGAACACGTGGTGATCACGCGTCCGGATATTTCCCCTGCGCAAGTGGAAACATTCGTCGAAGAGATTACCACCTTTCTAACCGAACA
>JBCBAO010000391.1:0-1970 GCA_038532405.1 Pseudomonadota bacterium
CAAAAACCGAACCGGGACCCCATCTTCATCCGTGGCCCCATAGGTCCGGACAATATCTGAGACAAATTGTGCGATATCCAGCATCGCCGTGGGGCTGCGCGTAATCTCAGCCTCTAACCTGGATGCGTTTGAAATATCCGTAATCAGTCGGTCAAGGCGCTGGACATCTTTGGCAATTAACTGCCGCAGCTTTTCACTTGCTTCGGGATCAGACTTCACTTTTTCGGCGGTCTCAACAGCCGAGCGGATCGACGTCAGCGGGTTTTTAAGCTCATGGGCGACGTCTGCTGCAAACTGTTCGTTCGCCGTAATACGGTCGATCAGGGTCTCCGTCATGGCGTCTACAGATTGTGCAAGCTGGCCGATCTCATCCCTTCGCCGGGTAACACCTGGTAGATTCAGTCTTTCCGAGCGCCCGGCACGCACCCGATCGGCGGCGACGGCCAAATGTCTCAACGGCCGCGCAATCCCCAGGGTCAAAAGCACCGATGTTACGAGGGCGACCAGCATCGCGAACCCAATAAAAGGGATAAGAGCCGTCCGCTCCGCGCGAACGATTTCATCGACATCGCTCGCCTCCAAAGTCAACACGCCAACCACTGCAGAAACGCGTTGTATGGGAACAGAGACCGAAATCACCCTCTGGCCACGGTCGGAGAAGCGCTGACTTGCCGCATCACTGCCCGAGCGGGCAATGGCCAGCTCCTGGTCATAAGTCTGGGTGCGCACGGCATCGCCGCCCCGGTTCGGCACCAGGGTGTTAAAAAACCCAATTGCGCCCTCAGACAGGGCTGCGGACCATAGCTGCACCTGGCTCGGATCCCTGAGCGGTGGCAAGGCCGACACGTCGACACGGTCGGATAGAAAAAAACTGTCTGCGACGATCTCACCGCTATTGAGGACGACCCGGGCCCGCACCGTTGTCGGCAAGGCGAGCGAGCGGATTGTGGCCCGGGCAAGGCTTTCGTCCAGGGCTGGTTCTGGTGTGCCAACGGTCGCCCCCTCACCAAGGAGGTTTGTAAAGATCTGCGCCTGGCCAACGAGGTCTTGTTTTTTGGATACGACCAGGCCGGCCCGCATCTCATTCAGCACCATCGCCCCGACAATCAAGATCGCGAGCCCGGCAAGGTTCGATGCAAGGATAAGCCGCGCAATACGCGAGCCCAATATGCCGGCTGCCCGCCGACCCGACCTCAAATCAAGGGCAAACCGTTTGCTCATGGAAAAAGTCTAGCCGCGCCCGGCTGAACCTCAAATATCAGCAGCAACTTTCATGGAAACAATGCTGTCAGGATCCCGAACGGGTTCGCCACGTTTCAACTGATCGACAGCCTCCATGCCCTCGGTCACCTGCCCCCAGACCGTGTATTGGCGGTCAAGGAAGCCCGACGGCTCAAAGCAAATGAAGAACTGGGAATTTGCCGAATTTGGATCATTTGTGCGGGCCATCGAGCACGTGCCACGCAGGTGGGGCTCCGGGTTGAATTCAGCCGCCAGATCAGGCTTGCTCGATCCACCCATACCTGTCCCATTGGGGCACCCGCACTGTGCCATGAACCCATCGATAACGCGGTGGAAGACAATGCCATCATAGAAGCCGTCGCGGGCAAGCTCCTTGATGCGGGCAACATGGTTCGGTGCAACATCAGGCTTCAACTCTATGGTCACTTTGCCCTTTGTCGTCTCCATAATGATCGTGTTTTCCGGATCGGCCATGCCCTGCCCTTTCTCAACTGTTGGCGGGAATTGAAAATCGCGCGCACCCTATAGGGATTTCAGCGCAGGGCAAGACCGGTGGTCCTGGCGACATAAGCGAGCTAGGCAGGAGGCATGGCTCTACGCGTTGAGGTACGAAACGTTAATCTGAGATCGTGCCTCGGCAGCAAGCTGACACAACGCCAAACTGGTATTCATGAATTGACCATGCGATAAATCATATGCGCGCTCAGCAGAGCGCCCCCCAAGACGCG
>JBCBAO010000392.1:0-1955 GCA_038532405.1 Pseudomonadota bacterium
ACGGACCAGGACCTGCTGTCACTCGGTGGAATGTTTTTGGAACCGATGTGGGTATTTACCCGAGCCGGCCTTGGTATCCAATCTTTCGGTGATTTGAAATCGGCGCGCATGTCTATCGGTCCGCCGGGCTCGGGAACGCGAGCGCTTGCCCTGCAAATGCGAGCTGAATGGGGCAGCGATTGGGGTCAATCGTCCAGCCTGGGCCTTGCCAGTATGGAGGCGCGCGCCGCCCTGCTCGATGGCCGGATTGATGCTGCTGTCTTCGTATCTTCCGTGTCAGCGCCTTATATAAGGGATCTTCTGGAAAATCCGGATATCGCTCTGGTTCCGTTTGAGCGAGCCGAGGCGATTGCGAGGCGCTCCCCTGCCCTGGCACCCAACTTACTTTTGCGCGGGGTCCTCGATATCGGAGAAGACCTGCCGGCTAACAATATTCCGCTAGTGGCACCAGTCGCGCAAATGCTCGTCGCGGAGGAAACTCACCCGGCGATCCAAGCCATCCTCCTGGAGGCGGCGAGTGATATTCACGGCGAAAGCTCTCTGCTCGCAACGGCTGGAACCTTTCCCGATGTAACCCTGACCGACGTTAAAGTCTCGCCCGAAGCCAAACGGTATTTTGAAAACGGGCCATCGGCCCTGCGGCGCTGGTTTTCTTTCGGAATGGCAAACTTTCTGGAGCGCGCCTGGGTGCTCGCCATCCCGCTCTTAACCTTGATGATACCCATGATACGGGTCGCACCGCCGATCTATCGCTGGCGTGTTCGGCGGCGTATTTATGTTTGGTATTCCGATTTGAGGGACTTGGAGGCCAAGGGGCGGTCGGCGAAAACCGAAGAGGAACGGCTTCAAATTACGCGTCAGCTGGATCAGCTGCAAGCAGAGGTCGGCAAGGTCGATGTGCCCCTTTCATATACCGATGATCTCTACCGGCTGAGAAGTCATATCGAGTTTGTCGAAGGTTTGATCCTGCGATTAAACCGCGCCGCTTCCATCGCGTGATTGAACACTTTCCATCAATACTGTAAAGTCTAAACGCTTGTTGGGCGAGCATCATCAATTCGAAATATATGCTATTGGCAGAACAAAGGCTGAGGAGTTTACCATGTCTCGTTATTCCATCGTGTTTGGCGCAGCCGCGCTGGTTTTGTCAGGTTGCGGGTCGGTAAACCCCAATGTGCCCAAGGGTCCGGTTGCACGGGCCCTGTTTCCGGACCGCGAACCGCTGACGGCGGAACGTGCGCTGGAGCGCTACTACAATACGATCGAAGACAAGACATTGCCGACGGCCCCAATCGGAAAATCCCTTCCAGCCGAGGACGCCGTCGTCACCCGCATCCTCGTGGGCTCTTGCAATGACGAAGAGATCGAGAGCCCGGCGCTTGCCCAAATCGCACGGGAAGATGCAGATCTTTTTCTCATGGTCGGCGACAATGTTTATGGTGATCGCGATGGTCGCGCCTATACCGCCAATGACCCGGATCTCACCGAATTGAGGGCCTCATTTTCGGACCTTGCGGCCCGCAAGGAATTTCAAGCGGTTCGGGCAAAGCACCCCATGATGGTTGCCTGGGATGACCATGATTTCGGAGCAAACGATGCAGGGGCAACATTCCCTTTTCGGCGATTTGCAGAACGCGTCCACGAGCACTTTTGGGGATTGGCAGACGAAGATGTCGGCAATTGGGATGGGACCTATTATGAGCGCAGTTTCGGCCCAGAAGGCCAACGCGTTCAGGTCATTATGCTGGACACGCGGTTTTTCAGATCTGATCTGACGGGCACGGATGCATGGGGCGAGCCCGGCAAGGAACGCTATATCCCATCCGATAGCGGGTTCCAGGACATGCTCGGCACACAACAATGGACCTGGCTCAACAATCAGCTGCAAAAGCCCGCCGATATTCGGCTCATTGTCTCATCTATCCAAATTCTTCCCACCGTCCATGGATACGAAG
>JBCBAO010000393.1:0-1930 GCA_038532405.1 Pseudomonadota bacterium
TGCTGCATCGGACCCGCGGACCCGGTTTTCCGAACTTGCCTATGCCGGCCCGATAAAAGTCACCAAACTGCCGAAGCGCACCGCGATCATCGCCTTCAACTCTGAACAGGTCTATGCAATCGCGGAATTGCTGCGCCGCCAAAAAGGCGGGGCAGCGGTGATCATGGGGGCGCTTTCGCCGCGGACCCGAAATGCCCAGGTTGACCTCTATCAATCCGGAGAGGTGGACTACCTTGTTGCAACCGATGCCATCGGTATGGGTCTCAACCTTGATGTCGACCACATCGCCTTCGCGGCTGCGTCGAAGTTTGACGGCCGCCGGCACCGCCGGCTCAGCCCCAGCGAAATGGCGCAGATTGCCGGCCGCGCCGGGCGCTTCCGCTCAGATGGCACGTTTGGGGAAACCGGGGATTGTCCACAGCTTGAGGAAGATCTTGTTGCGCGGATCGTAAATCACACATTCGAACCCGTCGAGCGGCTCGAATGGCGCAACTCCAAGCTCGATCTGTCATCGCTCACCGGGCTGCTGAAAACCCTGTCAAAGCCCTCTGGCACCGTGGTTCTGAAACAAAATCCAAATGCCCTGGACGAGTGGGTGCTGCGCCGCCTCGCCGTCGATCCCGATCTCACTGCACGGACAGATACCGAGGCGCGTACCCGCCGACTTTGGGACCTTTGCCGGCTACCGGATTTCCGCAAAGCCGGCCATGAAGGCCATTTTCGGCTGGTGCAATCGCTTTTGGATCATCTGGCTGATCCGGACGCACGCCTTAGTGATGAAGCCATGGCCAATCGTATGGACCGGCTTGCCAATCCAATCGGCGATATTCCCGCCATCCAGGAAAAACTCGCGGCGATCCGGACATGGACCTATGCGGCTCACCGCGACGACTGGCTTGAAAATCCTGTAATTTGGCGAGAAAAAGCCCGCGATCTGGAAGATCGTTTGTCAGATGCGCTGCACAATGCACTGACGGCACGGTTTGTGGATCGCCGAACGACCTCATTGCTGGCCAGCCTGAAGAAAGACCGAACCATTATGACCGATTTGACCCCCGACGGCGAAATCAGTGTCGAGGGTCATATTGTCGGCCGCCTGGTGGGCCTGTCTTTCCAGCCGGATACCACGGCGCGCACCCTTGAGGGCAAAACCGTGCGCAGCGCTGCCATGGCTGCCCTGGTCCCCATACTCGTCAAACGGCTCGGCGAGATCGCTGACGCGCCGGACGACGCATTCTCCCTGCCGAGCGGGAGCGGCGAAATTCACTGGAATGGTGTCGCCGTGGCCCATTTGATCAAAGGGCCGGACTGGCTTCTCCCCAAGGTTCGCCTGGCCGGCGGTGACGAGGCCCCTCAAGATGCACGCGCCGCTGCCGAACTTCGGCTCAATACATGGCTTACAGAACGGGTCGCACATATTCTTCCAGCGCACACAAAGCTCCAAACAGGCACCGGGCAAGACGCTTTAAGCGGCCAAGCCAAGGGGCTTGCCTACCGGCTGATGGAATCGGGGGCCGCGATCGACCTTCGCAATGACGACCCACCCGTGCGCTTGGACGCTGCCGAACGTGAGGCACTCAAAACCTTCGGTATCCGGTCGGGGCGGCTTGCAGCGCATATTCCTGAGGCCCAGAAACCTGCTGCACAGCGCATGATCACCGACCTGCGGCGCGTTTTTGATACCCTCCCCTGCCAGCTGGCACCGGAGGGTGCAGGATCCTTCGCACCGGATGACAACTGGACAGATGCGGGCCTTGCGGCAAACGGGTATCTCAGATTTGGGCCGCGCGCGGTGCGGGCCGACCTTGCCGAGCGGCTCGCCTGGGAAATTGCGAAGCGACGCAAGGACGCCGGCAAGAATCTCTTCGCCCTCCCCCCGGAGCTCGCCTCAATCGTCTCCTGTCCCGGCGACACATTCCCACATGTTTTA
>JBCBAO010000394.1:0-1919 GCA_038532405.1 Pseudomonadota bacterium
GTAAGCTGCAAAGGCATGGGTAGGCGCAAACCCGCCTTCGAACAGCAACCGCATTGGATCGCCTTCATATCCAAATGACGGCTGCAGCCCAACGAAGATATTGCCGAACTGCTTGCCGAGAATGCTGATTGCCCGTCCCTGGGCAAGGTGGCGTCCGGGGGCTGGGCCCCATTGGGCTTCGATCTCTGCCAGCCTTGGCTCGCGTGCAATATGTAGATCGACCGGCACCCTGGCGTGAATATTCGCATCTGTGCCGTAGGTTGCAGCATTTCCCCCAAGAATCTGAGCGCGCAGTGCATCTGCGGTCTCTGGAACGTCGACGTCGTATCCAGCAGATTTCATGCCGTTAAGTGTATTATGAAGTGACGCAAACACGGACAGGTGGGCTGCGCTGCCGGCAGCGCCGCCATTGGGCGGAAAATTGAAGAGGGTGATCGCAATTTTTCGATCTTTGACCGGTGTTCTTCGCAGGGTGATCAACCGCTTCACTCTTCGGGCAAGCATATCGGCCCGCTCAGGGCAGGCGTGCATGCTAAGCTTGCCAGAAATCTCGCTTCCGGACGCGCCGGCTGTTTCGGTTGTTAGTTTATCTTGAGCCGGTTCACTTGCGCGCGCTCCAAACACGATGGGCCCCGTCGCGCCGTCGATTTCTGGAATCGCGATCATCATTGTGGTTTCGACCGGGGTTAGGCCCTGGGGATTTGCCGTCCACTCCTCCAGTGTTTGGAATTCCAAAGCTTGGGCTGATATATATGGGACGTTTAGGTCCTGGAGCAGGTCTGCGGCAGCGCCCGCATCATTATATGCAGGCCCACCAACCATAGAGAACCCTGTGAGGGAAACGATGGCATCGACGATGGGCTGTCCATCCTTGACGAAGAATGCATTTACGGCTTTGCGCGCATCAAGGCCGCTCGCAAATGCCGGAATGGTGCGCAGACCCGCGGCTTCCATCGCTTCGATAACACCATCATAATGCCCCGTATCTCCTGAAAGAACATAGGAGCGCATTATCAGTATGCCGACTGTCGGGCGCTTTGATCTCGCCATTGGAAGACGAGATGGAGCTTCGCAGACCCGCGGTGTCATTCTTGGATGATAAACACCCGCATCCGGATATGTTTCAGGATCACCAACCTTCAACGTTCCGCGCAGATAAGCGCGTGGTCCACTGGCGTATCGATCAATTAGGAACTTGACGAGGTTTTCGACATTCCCGTCCGACCCAGCGAGCCAGTATTGTAATGTCAGAAAGTAGGCCCTGACATCCTGGGCGGTGCCCGGAACGTATTTGAGAAGTTTTGGCAGCCGACGCAGCATTTTCGCCTGGTTTGCACCCGCTTTTGCTTTGTCCGACGATCCCCGTAATTTTTTCAAGAGGGCGATTGGGCCGCTTGTCGGCCGGTCCATCTGAAACTTGCCGAGCTTGGTGAGCTTCACCACTTCGGCCGCAGAGAGGCAACCAGCCAGGGCGTCACAGTCCTGCCGTCGGGCTTGCAAATCGGGGAGGACGGCCTGGATATGGTCCTCAAGGAACAACATTGAACCAACAATGAAGTCAGCCTTGGCGATATCATCCTTGCAGCGTTTGAGATGATCCGGGGATCGGGCCCAATCAGCTGCAGCATGAAAGGAGAGCTCTAGCCCCGGAATTTGTGTTTGTAAGCGGCTTCGGGCGCGCGCAACTGCGCTCTCCAACTGGCGGTCCAGGGAAATCAAGACGACCCGAACGGGCGTTATATCGGTTTGGCTACCGACCATAATGAGCCTTTGCGTCATAAAGTGTATCGAGCGAAATCGAGGCGAGGTTGCGCTCTGTTGCGTATTGTTCGGTATTGCGCCGCGCCTTGCCGCGTACAAAGAATGGGATTTTGCGCAGTTCTCTTTCGGCCTCGGTCTCCCATTTCAAGATATTTGAG
>JBCBAO010000395.1:0-1913 GCA_038532405.1 Pseudomonadota bacterium
CGCCGCGCTTTCGCGCGGATGACCATTGATCTTTATAAAGATGATCAAAACTTTGTTCAGCCGCTAGATTATGAGATTCTGGCCCGGCTAAACCCCAAATCAAATCCGCTCCTGGCGAATTCCCCCCACCAATTATGGCTTGCGCGGCGCGGTGAAACCGTGGTGGGCCGGATTGGCGCAATTATCAATCGCAACTATCAGAATTTTTACGGTAAAAGCGCTGGTCATTTCGGCTATTTCGAAGCCATTGACGATGCTGGCGTCACTGAACAGCTCTTTGAAACCGCCGCCATATGGTTGCGAGAGCAGAACATGGCCGAAATGGCCGGGCCCTATAACTTCTCTGTTAATGAGGAGTGCGGATTATTGGTTGAGGGGTTTGATCGCCCCCCCGCGATCATGATGCCCCACGGCAAACCCTATTATGCGCCAGCGTTGGAAGCGCTGGGGTTTTCGAAAGCCTCGGACATGTTCGCTTTGTGGTACCCGGCCCGGTATGGCTTTATGCCCGAAAAACGTCAGGCCTTCGTAGACAAGCTTGTCAACCGACCAAAAGTTGAGGTGCGCAGTTTCGACTTTTCCAATTTTGAAAATGAAATTCTAACCGCGGTTGAGATTTTCAATGATGCGTGGGCGAACAATTGGGGTTTTGTCCCGCTGAGTGAGCCAGAGGCGCGGCATATGGCGTCGGAGTTACGACCAATCATCACGCGGTATAATACGGTGATGTGCTCGGTCGATGGGGAGCCTTCGGCCTTCGGCCTTGTGCTGCCCAATATCAATGAGGTGATTGGCGGGTTTGACGGAAAACTCTTGCCCTTCAACTGGGCAAAGTTTCTGTACTGGCTTAAAGTGCAAAAACCAAAGACGGCCCGGATGCCGCTTATGGGGATCCGCCAGAAACTCCAGGGCAAGCCGTTGGGCGCTGCCTTCGCATTCAAGATTATCGAGATGGTAAACAATTCAAGCGTTGAAAACGGTATTGTCAATGCAGAGCTCTCCTGGATATTGGAGAGTAACAAGCCGATGATTGCTATGCTGGAAGATATTGGCGCAGTGATCGACAAGCGGTATCGCATTTACAAAAAGTCGCTTGTCGCCGACTTACGTGTGTCGTCAACGCTCGACATTAAGCCTTTATAGCGCGCTAAGGTCGAGACGACCATCCGTCCACTGACCGCTGATCCTGAAAACCTCTTTCAATCGCGGCGGCGTCAGGACGTCTGACGGCATACCATGAGCGACAATCGTGCCCTGATCAATCATGATGATACGGTTACAGAATTGGGCTGCAAGCCGAAGGTCATGGAGTGCGGCCACCACATGGCGCCCTTCGCGCGCACGCGATTTCAGGATCTTCATCACATCGAATTGAAACGCAGGATCAAGTGCGGCAATGGGCTCATCGGCGAGGAGGATCGGCGTGCGCGCTGCCAGCGCCCGGGCAAGGTGGACGCGCGCCTGCTCCCCGCCTGACAATTGGTGAACGGACCTTTCCTCAAACCCTGTAAGGCCCACTTGCTTGATGGCCTCGCTGACAGCTTCATCGGCGCGTGATGTAGTCTCTGCAAGGTTGCCACCAAACGCATAGCGCCCCAACCGCACCACATCCACAACCCGCATCGCCCAATAGAGGGGGCGGGTCTGGGGAAGGTAGCTGATGATTTGTGCGCGCTCATGGACGGGTAGATCCATGAGATTTTTCTCACCGGGGCCAAGAAAGACGCCGCCAGCGCTTGGGTTAAGCACACCAGCCAAAACCTCCAGCAGCGTTGATTTACCGGCGCCGTTCACGCCGACGACACCAATCTTGACACCGGGGAGAAAGCTTAGGTGAATGTTTTCAAAACACTTCTTACCGCCTGGGTAGGTTTTGGAAACACCTTGCATGTGGTAAACATATTGATAGGAGG
>JBCBAO010000396.1:0-1910 GCA_038532405.1 Pseudomonadota bacterium
TATCTAGCGCTTTCATCTCTTCATCCAGCGGATTGCGATGGTTGAAGAGATGAAAGCGCTAGATATCTCACCGAAATATGTTGCCGCGCTCACACATACAGCCCAGCATTTTACGTCCATTAACGAGCTGATCAAGCCTCGCGGTCATATTGCTCTGATTGACGATCCAAAGTCGCTGGATATTTCTTCGATTAAACCGAAGGCACTCTCTTTTAGCTGGGAGTTCATGTTTGCTCGTTCAATGTTCCGGACAGAAGACATGGATGAGCAACATAGGTTACTAAACACCGTTTCAGAGCTGCTTGATAATGGCACGCTACGCTCAACCGTCAACAAACATGGTGGTGCCTTGACAGTAGAGAATCTACGCAATGCGCATGAATTTCAAGAGAGTGGAAGCGCAATTGGCAAAACTGTTCTGGATGGTCTTAGCCAGTAAAACCAAACTCAGTAAGCAAAAGAATCAAATAAAGTATCGATTTTACTGATCAAGCAAATTCAAGCAAATTGCAAATTAAGGAGAACTGCAATGAACTATGACAACTTCACCACTTTCAATGTTAAGGTCGAAAATGCGATCGCACACATCACCTTCGACTATCCCCCCGTTAACATCCAAGGTCTGCCCATGCTCGCAGACCTAAACATGCTGGCCCAAAAGCTCGAAACCGACCGCAGTATCAAAGTTGTTGTATTCCAATCCGCAAATCCTGAAATTTTCGTCGCTCATGCCGACACGAATTTTCTCAAAGATATGTCTGCGATCGCTCTTTCCCGAGACGACGTCAAACTTCTCGACTTACAAGTCGTACTAGAGCGTATCAGCAAACTACCCCAAGCCACCATCGCCAAAATCGAAGGCTTTGCCCGTGGCGGTGGTCACGAATTTGCCCTCGCCTGCGACATGCGCTTCGCCGCCCGTGGCAGAGCAAAATTCATGCAAATGGAAGTCGGCATGGGCATTCTCCCCTGTGGTGGCGGCGCATCACGCATGGCACGTCAAACAGGCTTAGGACAAGCGCTAGAAATCATCCTAGGAGCAAAAGATTTTGACGCTGACCAAGCCGAAGCCTACGGCACCATAAACAAAGCACTCGACCCAGAAGAGATCGGTCCATTTGTTGAAGCGCTAGCCAACCGCATCGCCCTCTGGCCAGCCGAATCCATCAACGCCTGCAAACAAACCGTCTACGCCTCAATCGACAAACCCATCAGCGAAGCCCTCAAAGAAGAAGCCTACTGGCTCTATCAGGCAACCAGTCAAACCCCTGCACTAAAGCGCTTTGCCTGGGCCGACGATAACGGCGCACAGTTCGATATGAACAACCAACACAACTGGGAAGAGATGGTGGTTAGTGTGCAAGAAGTTCAGTAGTAAAGACATTAGCCGGGGCGTACATAGCGCCTCGGACTCATTAAGAAACAGAATTCACCATGCTCAAACAGCTCAAAAATATCGACAACAATATCAGAGAAAAGACAGAGTTTCAGCCCATTAACCGAGCCTACAACACCGTATTCCGTCCGAATCGATTAAGCCTCGGCCTCGTAGTTCCGATTGAGTCCTACAAAAAAGGACCTGTACCCACAATGGAACACCACATTGAACGCGTTCAGCTCGCTGAAAAACTCGGATTTTCAGCCGTTTGGCTGCGTGACGTACCATTCAACGTGCCCTCCTTTGGAGACGCAGGTCAAACCTACGATCCCTTTGTTTATCTCGGATTTTTGGCAGGTCAAACTCAACAGATCGCCCTCGGCGTTGCCAGCATCATTCTGCCCCTGCGACATCCAGCACATGTGGCCAAAGCCGCAGCCACCGCCGATGTACTCTCCGGCGGGCGGTTACTGCTAGGCGTAGCCTCGGGCGATCGCCCCGAAGAATATCCAGCACTCAACCTACCCTATCA
>JBCBAO010000397.1:0-1900 GCA_038532405.1 Pseudomonadota bacterium
GCAGTGCCCTCCCCGCTGCTTCGCGACGCTTTCCACATTCCAGCCCCTAATCCAGCAGAACGTGAAGCGAGCCTGCAATCGATCCCTGCATACTCCAAAGGCTGGGTCGAGGTTCAGGATGCCGGGTCCCAGATCGCAGCGGCAGCTGCCAATCTGCAAAACGGTGAACAAGTGCTTGACTATTGCGCAGGTGGTGGCGGCAAGACACTCGCAATGGCCGCGGCCCTCGGCGGTAAAGGACAGATCCATGCCTACGACATTGATGGGCGACGGCTAAGCGCCCTGATCCCCCGACTTAAAAGGTCCGGAGCCCATAATGTGCAATTGGTTCACCCACGGGATCCAGACCAGCTCGCAAGTTTGAAAGGGATGATGGATGTTGTGTTCGTGGACGCACCGTGTACGGGCACAGGCACGTGGCGGAGACGCCCGGATAGCAAGTGGCGTCTGAAAGAAGCAGCACTTAGCAAACGCCAGACTGAACAGGACGCGATCCTCGCGGCTGCATCGCAATACGTAAAACCAGGCGGTCGACTTGTGTATGCGACTTGCTCTTTTCTGGTTGAAGAGGACGAAGACCGTGTCGATACATTTCTAGACGCACATGCTGCATTCAAACAGACCAGCGCGGCGCAGGCCGCTATAGGCTCTGGCCTGCTAACCGATGCCGGCGCTAAAATTGTTGAGCAAGGGCAAGGCCCTAAAGGCGGCGTTCGGCTAACACCGTTGCGGTCTGGTACCGATGGGTTCTTCTTCGCGACCCTAACCCGAACAGGTTAAGCAATGGCGCAGGCCACCCTTCCCGAAACGCTCACCTTAAGAGGGTCGCGCTTAAAGGCGCTTGGTTTCTTAATGCTTGCAGCCCCCTTATTCCTGGCCGGCCTATTTATGGTCCTTAGTGGAAACAATGGTTGGGTTGCCTGGGCCAGCTTTCTATTTTTCGGCGCTTGCGAACTCGTTTTCGTCTTCCAGATCATCAATCCAGGCCAACTAACGCTAGACAGGCATGGCTTCAAGCAATCCCTGATGGGACGAAGCGTTACCAATCGCTGGGTCGAGGTTTCTTGCTTTGGCGTCTACGAGATTAAGCAGGGTTTCATCACAACCAATCGCTTTGTCTGCTACGATCGGTTCGAGGACGACGGCAAAACCCTGGCAAAGATCAATCGTGCGATGGCGGGCGCAAGTGCCCAGCTTGGTGATACTTTTGGCATGAAGGCAGAGGATCTCGCCGCGCTAATGAATGCCTTTCGCGATCGCGCCGTGGAGGCTAAACACCATGAATGATCACTCAAACTGATTCCCAACATGAACGCGCTCTGATCATTGATTTCGGATCGCAAGTGACACAATTGATTGCGCGCCGCCTACGGGAAAGCGGTGTCTATTGCGAGATTCACCCATTTAACAAAGTGGATGAACCTTTCCTCAAGGCTTACAATCCGAAAGCCATATTGCTTTCAGGCGGGCCATCCAGCGTTACCTGGGAGGACAGTCCCCGGGCAGATAATGCCGTTTTTCAACTCGGTGTGCCTATCCTCGGCATCTGTTACGGCCAACAGGTCATGATGCAGCAGTTGGGTGGGCGCGTCGAAACCGGCACCTCACGGGAGTTTGGAAGGGCTTTTATTGAGCGCCTCATAGACGACCCAATCCTCCATAGCCTGTTTCAAGATACCGCTGGTGAGCAGGTCTGGATGAGCCATGGGGACCATGTTGCAAGCATGGCCCCTGGCTTCAACGTCATAGCAAAAAGCGATGGTGCCCCTTTTGCCGTGATCGCCGATACGGGACGCAAATTCTATGGAACGCAATTCCACCCGGAAGTGGTGCACACGCTGAATGGCCGCACATTGCTGCGCAATTTCACCCACACAATCGCTGGGCTGAAAGGCGATTG
>JBCBAO010000398.1:0-337 GCA_038532405.1 Pseudomonadota bacterium
AAACACTACGGACCAATCCCGGTAAGTTCGGCCTAGTGCTCGCGAATGGCGGATGGATGACGAAGGAAGCTGCAATCATATATTCCACAATGCCTTCAAAAACTTATTCCGCTGCAGCTGAACCCGCGACACCGGAAACGACATTGCAGCCCATCTTGGGGCCATGTCAGGGCAAGCTAGAAACCTATACTGTCATCCATGGTCGTGATGGGCCGAAACAGGCGATTGCCCTTGGTCGAACGTCTAATGGCGATCGGTTTGTGGCGTCCAGCAAGGACCGAGGGTTAATTGATCGTCTTCGCGAAGAGACATCTTTCGTCGATGCATCTATAACCAC
>JBCBAO010000398.1:347-1899 GCA_038532405.1 Pseudomonadota bacterium
GACCGAGGGTGAATGTAATACGTTTATGCTGGCTTGATTGTTGGGAGAGCAGGTGTCAGCTGAAGGAATAAAATGCTGCCGACTTTAACAAAAATAGCGTTTATCGCGGCCTACTTGTTCTTAACAGCCTGCACATCCTTAGCGCCGGAGCGGTGTTCCAGCGATTGGTTCGCTTGGAAAACACGCAAAATTACTGACAGTTTTGTGCGCAAAAACAAGCAAAAGTTGCAAGACCTCCAGCTGTTTGCAGCCGAATTGGAGGACCCAACTCCAACACATTTATTGCAAATGACGGATCAGTTGAGTGCTTTTCAAGCGCTCGCCACCGAGTTTGCAAACGACACGCTGCCAGAGATTAGTCAGGCCTTTACGTCTTGCGGCACATCGGCAGAATTCGCACAAGCCTTTAGGACATTGCTCCAGGACCAGGGGATCGACGGCGTTGTATTACAGTGGGCAGAAGAAATCTCTCACATTATAAACGCCGACGAAGCCTAAAAAGTGGTCTGGAATCGGTTGCTCTTACGCAGCGATCTCTGCAGACTTATCAGCTGTTAGAACCAGGATATGGCGAACCGCTTCTAAGTCATCGATCTCGAAAATCGTATCGACAAGTCCCTTGCATTCCTTGCGTAAATCACTGCGAAGGAGTGCTTCTGTGCGCTCTGAGTCTTCATCGGTTTCAGTGATCTGCTCTGGATAAAAATAATCGAGCGGACGCTTCAGAACATGGGCAATCTCATACAATTTTCCGGAAGAAATCCGATTAACCCCCCGTTCGTATTTCTGGACCTGCTGGAAGGTGATGTTCAGCATCTTTCCAAGCGTGTCCTGGGTGAGTTTTAGCTCGCGCCTCGCCGCACGAACTTTCATGCCGACAAAGCGATCAATGTCCGTCGGCTGTTTGATTGGATCTTTGGGCATTACGCCAACCCCTTCATTTTATTTTTTGATCTGGCAAGACCGGTTATTCAATTTATCAACTTCTATTATATGTAATTATTAGTTGTAGTTGCGCGATTGCGCAGTTCCCTCTTAGCTCCAGGGCCTGTAAAAGACAAGCACGCGGAAAAATTGAGTAGAGTGGGTGTTTGCACAACCAGTCTGCTCTTTTGCGACTTGGCAATCTCGGCAACAGATGAAACAGATAAGCATTATGGTACCGAGCAAACGAGATGGATCTGTAGATTCGATCAGCGTGTTGGCCATGGTGCGCTTTCTCGCAGCCATCGGCCTGTTGCTTACATTCGCAACCGCCGCTTTTGCACAGATGCCCGATGCGGCTGGCGTTGATGCACGGCGGCAAAGCTTGGTCGAAGCGTCGGATCGTTTGGAGACCGCCAGCCCGGATGATTTGCTTAGTCTCAGGGAAGATGTACGCGCCGTACGGGCTGCAGCGGAGGCTGCGAATTCTCGCTCCAGGTTCGCTCGGCGCGCCGCAATCTCCGGAGACGGATCAATTCCTGTTTCTTCAGGTGCGGGCCCGAGCCGTTCTATATCAGCCGAAATCTGCGTCCGTCGCGCCTGAACCGGCGCGAGCGCAGCCTCCGCC
>JBCBAO010000399.1:0-1898 GCA_038532405.1 Pseudomonadota bacterium
AGGCAGCCCCACCCCCCGATCCGTTTTGAAGGCGATCTCCAGATCAGATTTCCTGATTGTAAGCGCCGACTTCCGGATGTTTTCCAAGACGCGGTTTCACCTCGTTATGGAAGAGCTCACGCATATCGTAGTCTGAGACCATGCTTTCGACCACGACCACCAGTTCGGGCTTGTTCGATGACGCCCGCACCAGCACCCAGGAGCCGTCCTCCAGGGTCACGCGCGCACCGTTTACGGTGTTCACATCGACGACTTTCCGGCCCAGAATTTCCGTTCCGTTCAGGCTCTCATACTCGGCCACCATTTTTTCGATGATGCCATATTTCAACTCATCATCGCAGTGGGGTGACATGGTGAGGGAGGTATAGGCGATACCAAGCTCGCCCTTCAAATCCGCCATCGTCTTGTCCGGATTTCGGTCAAGCATTTCCAGAATCGCTTTTGCCGCGATCAGGCCATCATCATAGCCAAGCCCAATCGGCTGGCGAAAGAAAAAGTGACCGGATTTTTCGAAGCCTGCCAACGCATCAAGATCCGTCGTGCGGCGCTTAATGTAGGAGTGGCCGGTCTTATAGTAATCGACCGTTGACCCGTTTTCTTTCAAAACAGGGTCGGTCTTGTAGAGACCGGTGGATTTGACATCGACCACAAATTTCGCACCGGGATATTCGCGGCTGAGGTCCCGAGCGAGCATCAGGCCAATCTTATCAGCGAAGATCTCCTCCCCGGTATTGTCAATCACGCCGCACCGATCGCCATCGCCATCGAAGCCGAGGGCGATGTCCGCGCCATATTCCTTCACGGCCGCGGCCATGGCGTGGAGCATTTCGGAGTCTTCCGGGTTCGGATTGTATTTCGGGAAGGTGTTGTCGAGATTGCAGTCCATCTCGATCACATCGACGCCCATAGCCCGCAAAGCCTCCGGCGCAAAGGCTCCTGCGGTACCGTTTCCGCAAGCAGCGATCACCTTGAGTGGACGCTGGATTGATACGCCTTCTGAAACAGAAGCGATGTATTTCTCCCGAATATCATCGACCCGGAAATGCCCGCCATCGGCGCGGGGTTGGAAGTCGCCGCTGAGGACAATCTCTTTCAGCCGGCCCATCTCGGTCGGCCCAAACGTCAGCGGCTTGTCAGCGCCCATTTTAACGCCCGTCCAGCCGTTTTCATTGTGGGACGCCGTCACCATCGCGCAACACGCAGCATCGAGCTCAAACTGGCTCCAATAAACCATTGGGCTGAGCGCCAGGCCAACGTCCAGCACTTCGCACCCGCCCTGCACCAGGCCGAGGATCAAGGCGTTCTTGATCGGTTGGCTGATTGAGCGAAAGTCGTGGCCCGTCACAACTTTCGGTTCCACCCCCAGTTCGTGGAACAATGTTGCCATTCCCAGGCCAAGGGCTTGAACACCGGTGAAGTTCAATTCGGGTGCCTTTTCGTGGCCAATCCCATTGAACCACCAGCGCGCATCGTATTCGCGGAACCCCGTGGGTTTGACGAGCGGTAGAATTTCAAAATCCAATGTGTTCGGGGCAATCGTGGCCATGGGTTTCGGCATCATGGGCGGTCATCTCCAGCTGGTGTCGGCTCCTTAGACTGCAAGCGCAATGCCGAAGCAAGCACAACCCTCGGCTTTTGCTGGAAGTTTTCGGAAACGCCAATGAAGACCAGCTTGGGGGCCAAGATTACGAGCTTATTAAATTGGCGAAACGGTCTGGATCTGCTCTGCGGAAGCCGCATCTGCGCTGTGTCATTGGAGAGAAAGGACATCAAAAATGATACAGTCTCGATTGGTTGTTTCCCTGGCATTCGGTCTCGCATCAGCCCCGTGGGCGGCGGCGCAAGATTGGTATGTTAGCGGCTCGGGCGGTGTGAATTTCCAGGTCGATTCCAATAAT
>JBCBAO010000400.1:0-1887 GCA_038532405.1 Pseudomonadota bacterium
TGGCTCCCGCAGGCGGGAGCCATAGAGAGAGAGCCGGCGACCATGCATCCCACCATAACTTCCATGCCTGCCCGCCTTGCCTCATGGACCATTTCGATCCCAGCCGTCAGTCCACCGGCTTTATCCAGCTTAATGTTCACGGCGTCATATTTGCGAGTGAGGCGTTCAATGTCCCCCGCCGTGTGGGCGCTTTCATCGGCGCAAATGGACACCAGGCTACAGTGTTTCAGAAGGGCATCGTCCTGATCGGCAGGGAAGGGTTGTTCGAGCAAAACCGCGCCAAATGTGAAAGCCTTGTTCGAGAGCTCTAGAAAGATATCGGGCTTAATGCCCTCGTTGCCATCCAGGATCAATTTGGCTTCCGGCCGGGCCCTATGTACAGCTTCTACACGCGCCAGATCGTCCGCTCCGCCAAGTTTTAGTTTTATTAGATCTCCGTCTAAGATATGTGCAGCGTCGCCCATTTTATCCGGCGTATCGAGGCTAATCGATATCGCGGTCTTGATCGGGGCGGGTTCTGGCAGCTCAGCGAGTTTCCAGACCGGTGTTTTTGTCTGTTTTGCTTCCAGGTCCCAAAGCGCGCAATCAACAGCGCACCGTGCTGCTCCAGGCCCCATCAATGTTTGTAGATTATCTCGATTGATACCGGCTTCGATCGTAGGCCGCGCGGCCTCAAGCGCTGCCAGGACAGTATCAATTGTTTCGCCATACCGCCGATAGGGCACACATTCGCCGCGGCCTGCATGTTTACCATCGGCGAGGGTGACACGAATGGTCTCGGCCTCGGTTTTTGCACCGCGCGCAATGTTGAAAGCCTGTTTGAGCGGTGCCGCATGGCATTGAATATGGAACTGCATGGATGAGCTTATAGAACGTATGTATCAAGTTTGAAGCTTTATCATCTCAGCGTATTAAGCATATCCTGATAGGACCTACGGACTAGAAAAGGCCGTGATGACAACAGGTTTGGACATAGACCTCGCCTTGACCCAAGAAGATGGGACATTGGTGATTGCGCCCAAGGGCGATTGGACCGTTCACACGGTTGGCGCATTGGACGCCAAGTTACGTGCCGTCCCAGAGCTCGATAGGGCCCCCGTGATCGATGTATCTGACTTGGGCGCGATTGATACTGCAGGTGCTTTTATACTCGATCGAACGGCCCAGATGGGCTGTGCGGACCATGAACCCGTTACCCTGCGTGGCACCCATGCAACGGCCGAGCGCCTTTTAGAGCAGGTGCGGGTTGCGCGGGATGATTGCCCGGTCGACCTGCCCAGTCATTTTGGTTTTCAGGATTGGCTGGCGCGTGTCGGTCAAAATGCTGTTGAGGGTGTGGCTGAGGGCCTCAAAACGCTGTCCTTCGTCGGCGAAACCCTTCTTGTTTGCTTGCGTTTAATGCTGCGCCCGGCACGCCTTCGGGGAACGGCAACCGTCTCAATTATGGAACAGGCGGGCCTCGATGCCATACCGATTGTCATGTTCCTGTCTTTCTTTGTGGGAATGGTCATTGCTTTCATTGGGGCGACAACCCTTGGCGCATTCGCTGCCACCATCTTCACCGTCGAACTGGTCGGCTTCTCCGTGCTCCGCGAGTTTGGCGTTGTTTTAACGGCAATTATCCTGGCGGGGCGGACAAATAGTGCATTCACAGCCCAGATCGGTGCCATGCGCATGCGCCAGGAGGTTGATGCTATGCAGGTGCTCGGGCTTGATCCCATGGAAGTCCTGGTCGCGCCCCGCGTGATCGCAATGCTGATTATGACGCCAATATTGACGTTTCTGGCGACGCTGGCGGGTGTTTTCGGCGGGCTCATTGTCAGTTGGCTCGCCCTCGATATTGGGCCGACCATGTTTCTCAATCGTTTGCTGGCAATGGTCCCCATC
>JBCBAO010000401.1:0-1864 GCA_038532405.1 Pseudomonadota bacterium
CAAGCGTCTGTTTCAAGTTTGACAGTCTGCCCTGATAGAGTTTGACGTATTTCTTGGACAGCGCAACAACCTGCTTGGAGTTGTTTTCATATGCCACGAGCTTTTCCAGGTGCTTGGGATTCTCTGAACCGCCCCTTGATTGCCGGAGACCCAGAAGTAAGGATACTGGGTCATGGGAAAAACGAAGAACGGAACACGTTATCCAGAGGAACTGCGTGCACGTGCTGTGCGGATGGTTCTGGATCACGAGAGCGAATACGCGAGCAGATCGGCAGCAATTCTGTCGATCTCTCAGAAGGTTGGATGCAGTCGGGACAGCCTTCGCATCTGGGTTAAGCAGCATGAGACGGATACTGGCAAGCGCGACGGTTTGACGACTACGGATCGAGATCGCATCAAGGAACTTGAGCGCGAGAACCGGCAGCTGCGCCAGGCCAATGAGATCCTCAAAAAGGCGTCTGCTTATTTTGCGCAGGCGGAGCTCGACCGCCCATTCCGCAAATGATTGCCTTCATCAAGGACAACAGAGCGCTGCACGGGGTCGAGCCGATCTGCCGGGTTCTGCAAATCGCCCCGTCAACTTTCTATGAACGCATAGCCATCGAGCGCGATCCTGAACGGGCATCGGATCGCGCGAAGCGGGATGCGTACCTGCGCAAAGAGATGAAGGATGTTTGGGAGAAGAACCGATCCATTTATGGCGCACGTAAGCTGTGGCACGCGATGAAGCGCGCAAAGATTGAGATCGCGCGCTGCACGGTCGAACGCTTGATGCGCCAGCTTGGCATTCAAGGCGTCAGGCGTGGCAAGAAGGTCAAAACCACCCATGGTCAGCCTGCGGATCAATGTCCGTTGGACAAGGTCAACCGCCAGTTCCGGGCATCAATGCCGAATGAGCTGTGGGTATCCGACTTCACGTTCGTCTCGACCTGGCGCGGGTTCGTCTATGTGGCGTTTGTCATTGATACCTTTGCCAATCGGATCGTCGGCTGGAAAGCATCGACAACACAGGACACGCAGTTTGTCTTGGATGCATTGGAACAGGCGATCCATGCACGCCGACCTGCGGAAAAGCTGATCCATCATTCAGATCGTGGGAGCCAATACGTGTCGATCAAATACACTGAAAGGCTGGCAGACGCTGGGCTGGAGCCATCCGTCGGCAGTGTGGGTGACAGTTATGACAACGCACTGGCCGAGACGATCATCGGCCTGTTCAAAACCGAAGTCATCAATCGGTTGGGGCCGTGGAAGTCCAAGGACCAGGTTGAATGGGAAACCTTGCAATGGGTCGATTGGTTCAACAACGAGCGTCTGCTCGAACCGCTCGGCTATATCACGCCAGTTGAAGCGGAGGAAAAATACGAACAAGCCTTGAAGTCAGACAAAATCGCAGCTTGAAATACGAACTCAACAGTCTCCGGCAAATCCGGGGCGGTTCACTCCATAGAATCTTCGGTTTTTCTGATATCGGCCTGCGCATCCCCGTCAAACCCACCTGGCTGCTTGTTGCCCTTGGCCACCTCAGTCAATTCGTCACGGATGTAATGCAGGTTCGTTCGGATGAGCTTGCAGCTCTTCTTCTCAGCTTCAGACAATCCAGCCTTGCCCTTGGCTTTTTTCTCGATGTCCTTAACTTCTTTTTCGACGATATCTTTCAGATATTTGTTGATTTTCACCAACGCGGTTGCCGCCGCCTTCTTGTAGTCCTTCTTGGTCGACCACGCGATCACATAAGCGTCGAGCGGCTTGCTGATGCCTGAGCCGCCGTTCAACCAACCGGTGCTCATCTTGTCGACTCCGGTGATTTTCTTTGCTTCTTTCTTGGTTTGGCCCCAATAAAACGAAACGTCTGTCATGGTCT
>JBCBAO010000402.1:0-1857 GCA_038532405.1 Pseudomonadota bacterium
ATGCTCTGTTGCGCCGGCCTGCGCACAAGGCTATAGGCCCGCCAACACTCTTACTCAACCTTTCTCAGGAACCTCACCATGGCCGTCCAGCGTACCTTCTCGATCATCAAACCCGATGCGACCAAGCGCAATCTTACCGGCGCAATCAACAAGGTGATTGAGGAGGGCGGGCTACGCATCGTTGCCCAGCGGCGTATCCACATGACCCGTGTCCAGGCTGAGCGGTTTTACGGTATCCACGCTGAACGCCCTTTCTTTGGCGAACTTGTGGACTTCATGACCTCGGCACCCGTCGTCGTCCAGGTTCTCGAAGGTGAGGATGCCGTGGCCCGCTACCGCGATGTTATGGGCGCGACAAATCCTGCCGAAGCAGCAGACGGCACGATTCGTAAATTGTTTGCCCAGTCCATCGGTGAGAATTCCGCCCATGGCTCCGACAGCGAAGAAAACGCGGCCCTCGAAATCGGTCAGTTTTTCTCAGAGGCTGATATCGTCGGTTAGTTCCTTAGGCCCATAACCCGTCAAAGTAGATTTTCGGTTACAGTTTTCTTTTTTAGGTTTTGGTTACCAAAAATTAGGCTCAATACTGTAACTATACTCGCAATAGAACAGAACTTGTACGGGCCCTGCGGGAATGGCGCTGCACAGATTAATCTACACAAGTACGGCAACGGATTTGTTGCATGCAAATGCGCTCGACCAAATTTTAGGATCGTCCCGCACCAACAACAATCTGACCCATATCACGGGCCTGTTGATTTACCATGAGGGGTGTTTCCTTCAGGTCCTTGAGGGCGAGGTGCATGATCTTGCACGCTGTTTTCGCCGCATAAAACGTGATCCGCGCCACACAAATTGTATCCGGCTGGTGGATGAAGTTGCACTCGATCGCCTATTTGACAACTGGCGCATGGCCTATTGGGATTTTGAAGACCTGGGCCATCACCAGAAAAAGCAATTCGTGGACATTCGTCAGCTGACCAAAGCCAGCGAGACCGACTCCCTTGAGGATGATCCGGCCACCAATGCCATATTGCGGGCTTTCCTCTCTTCCTTTCGGGATCTCGATCAAGCTGTCTGATCGGGCCTCATCGCTTAATCTCGGCGCAGGCTAACTTTAACGCCCTCGGATAGAGATCGTGCTCAAGCGTCAAAACCCGCTTCGCCAGTGTTTCGGGCGTGTCGTCCGGCGCAACATCCAAAGCAGACTGGTCGATAACAGCGCCTTCATCGACGCCTTCGGTGACCCAGTGGACCGAACACCCATGGGTCGGATCGCCTGCCTCAAGGACCCGTTTATGGGTGTGCAGTCCCGGATATTTTGGCAGCAAAGACGGATGAATATTGATCAACCGCCCATGCCATTTCCTGACAAACCATGGCGTCAGAACGCGCATAAACCCTGCCAGGGCGATCAGGTCGATATTGGCAGCGCTCAGCCGAGTGTTTAGCTCACGCTCGAAAGCTTCCCGGTCTTCGCCGAATTGGCGGTGATCAACATGATCGGTCGCGACGCCGAAGGTTTCTGCAATGGCAAGACCGGCCGCACCTGGTCGATTCGTTAGAACAAGGACCGGCTCTGCGGGATAGTCCCTAGCAGCGCTTGCCTGCAGGATTGCCTCCATGTTCGAGCCGCGCCCCGAAATCAAAATGCCAAGACGAACCCGTGTCACGTTGTCGAAAGTTCGCCAATAATCCAGGCGTCTTCGCCTATACTGCTCAGCATTGCGAGTGTGCTGTCCAGCTGGACCTTCGGCACGGCTAGCACCATGCCAATACCCATATTGAAGGTGCGATCCATTTCCGTATCTGAAATACCACCCGTCTCCTGAATCCAGTTGAAAACCGTCGGCACAG
>JBCBAO010000403.1:0-1825 GCA_038532405.1 Pseudomonadota bacterium
GTGGGGATGAACGCGCAATGTGTTTGCATCTCCATTAGCGCGATAGGGAGCCGTCATCTCGAGTAGGTTTGCGTGCTGATCAAGACGTCGATATCGACGAACTGCCCATGCAAAGGATGTGACAGTAATGAACACAATTCCTATAATAATTAGATGCCAAACAGTTATAAGAAGAACAGGCGCATCACAATCGACCGCAAGCTTGGCCAAACCCCTGCAAACGGGATTCTCGAGCATATTGGTCTCCCTTTAAGATCACCCCAATTAAAGTACTAACCATACCTTAATCTTCGCGCCTAGGGCGAAATCTGGCGTGATTTGGCCATTTTGGTTTGGGCATTGCGGGCTTGACGCTTTTGCCGAAACTGTAAAATTAGCCATGTGAGTGGCTCACACCCTCACCCCCTAAAAATGAGGCCCTCATTCATGCCCGATCTGTCGCTTTATCACACGGTTTGCCTCGGCCTGTTTGTCGCCGGAACGCTAACGCTTATCAGTTTGCTGTTCATCGCTGCGCCCTATGGCCGGTATGAACGCAAGGGCTGGGGCCCGGAAATGGATGAAAGGATCGGCTGGATGGTGATGGAGCTGGTCTCGCCCGTCACATTCCTTGTCTTTTTCCTTCGGTCAGGCCCCGTTGCAGGCGTGAGTGTCGTGCTCGCGGCGATGTTTGTCGGCCATTATGCCTACCGCGCCCTGATCTATCCGTTCCGCATGCGAGGCTATGGCACAAAACCCGTTGCAACCGTTCTAATGGCTTGTCTTTTCAACGCTTTTAATGGATCCGTGAATGGGTGGGGTGTCGCCAATGCTGCCCATCTGACCCATGCCTGGTCCGGCTCGCCACTCTTCTGGGGTGGAATTTGCCTCTTTGCCTTTGGGTTATGGCTAAACCTGAATTCGGATGCAAGACTGAGGGGCCTGCGCGCACCCGGGGAGACGGGCTACAAGATCCCCCATGGCGGCGGCTTTCGCTTTGTGACAAGCCCGAACTATCTTGGCGAAATCCTCGAATGGACCGGGTTCGCCCTTGCAAGTTCTACCTTTGCCGGCTGGGCGTTTGCATTCTTCACAGCCGCGAACATCGGCCCCCGCGCCTTCAGCCACCACCGCTGGTACCTTGAAAAATTTTCAGATTATCCGAAGGACAGGAAAGTGATCCTGCCCTTCATCTTATAATCTATCCGTCAATCTCAACGCCGAGCGCTGCAGCAAGCTCATCCGCCTTCGCCGCCTTCAAGGCTTCACATAGGCGCGCTGTTTCGACTGATTGGGCAAGCGGACGTTCATATCCTGGAATTTTCTCAGCATTCTCAAAGAAGAATGCTTCAGCAGCCGCGATCTCATCGGTCTCGCAGAAGGCACTCACCGCCGTCGCCGTCTGCGGTTTGCGGATTTCAGGAATGCGGGTCAGCAGCGCGTCGAAATTGGTCTTGAACAACACCCAGGCTGCGTCCCGCACTGATTTTTCATTGGCAAGTGCGGCATAGTACATAAAGAGCGCCTCCTGCCCCTGGAAGGTTTCACCGAGGGCATCGGTGAGCAGAGCAGTTACTTTATCCTTCGGGCCAGTACTGGCGAGGACGTTGAAGATACTGCGCCGTTCACGTTGATTTTGCGAGGCTTTTGCCACAGCGAGGGCCGCGTCGAAAAATGCGTCGCCGCCATCTTGCACACCAACCACAATCCCGGTGGTCACAAAGGCCGGTGCCAGGGCCGATGGATCTGGAGCCTCTCGGCCGAGCCCGACATAAGCCTCAGCCTGCCGGAGGATTTCAGCGCGCAGATCCTTGTTCTCGGCTTCATTGATAAGGGTCCGCTTGAC
>JBCBAO010000404.1:0-1818 GCA_038532405.1 Pseudomonadota bacterium
CGCAATGCGAGCCGAAGTACTCGCCTCCTTAATCGAGCAATATTTCCGAGCTTCTCTTCGTGATATACTACTCAGTCCAAAGGTCTCGACCAAGAGGGTCTAAAAGATGAGCGGATTTTGTTTCGATGGTTCTGACGAAGGTTGGCTTGAAGACTGGCGTCGTATCTGGAAATTTTCGAAGAAATGGTGCGGCGTGCCAGCTGCTACAAATATCGATATGCTAGACGATCTGGGTTGGTTTAAAACACTCGAAACCGTGCCCCCCTCAATTCTGCAATGGTTGGCATTTTGCGATCATCTGAAATCTACAAGCCGAATGGCTGTATTGCGCGATAACCCCAGAATAGAGAGATTAGAAAAATACAAAGCAACATCTCTATTGCTGCAAGGAGAAGGTGACTTTCATTGGGTCGTGCTGGATGCAGATCTACATAAATCAGATCCCCCTATCTCCGGATTCTCTACAAATTATAATTCTGATGATCCAACAGATTGGATTTATTGCGGACAGGTGGCTGAGAATCTGACTTCGTTCGTAATTCAGCATATGTGCCATTTTATGTATTCGTCGGCAGGTAGCGCGATCCTTAATTCTCCAGACGAAGGAACTTGGTATGAAGAAATGACGGCGTGTTTTGATGTT
Source organism: Pseudomonadota bacterium (assembly GCA_038532405.1). GTDB lineage: Bacteria > Pseudomonadota > Alphaproteobacteria > Caulobacterales > Hyphomonadaceae > CALLCD01. The sequence continues at coordinate 644 of JBCBAO010000404.1, forward strand.
ACCTACATCCGGCCAGGACTTCATGTTTTTGAAAAACCCGAAGTGGTCGCAATCATCTTTAACGATGTATTCGACAAAGCTCAAAAGCATATGTCGCTATCGATTTTAAACGCGCGAAGCGTAAACGACATTCCGGATTGCGCTAAAAAATTGATTACAAACGGCGGTGCTTTCTCAGGAGTGTTCGCCGAACTGGCTAGGCCAAGTTCGTAGTAAATCAGCGTCCTAAATTCGCCTCAAAACAGACCCTGACCGCATTGATTGCAACGTCGCTTTCTGGCGATAAATTGCCGTTTGTGTCAACTATCCGTCGAGCCGAGTTCATGGGTCCGGAGCCTAGGCGGGCGACAGCCATTCATAGAGTGGCAGGCTGAGATAGGCCGCGAAAAATCCGATGGCCCAGATAAAGATCGAGGCCCACCAGACGCGCCTATTCCACCGATGTGCCGACGCGCAGAGGGCCGCAAGCTCTGGATCAGTTGGGCAATATCGCCCGGGCCGATAAAGCGCCCAGCCGCCGACCATCAGCAAGACTGCACTGACAAGAAACATCCACAGCTTATGCCGGGCAAGCGTCACCAGGAATGGCAATGTGTCGAAGAGCGTTGCCGAAACGGCACCGAGGCCAAAAGTCACCAGGAGGATCGGCAGGGCGCAACAGATGAGGGTGGACGTGGACGAAAAGAGGATGAGCCACCCCCAACGGTTTTGCTCAGCAAAGGGTGCCCGCCGAGGCCCTGTCATCATGAACCATGGCCGTGGTGACCGGAATGGCCGGCGGCGTGGTTTTCCTTTTCAAGACTGGCATCGGCGCCGCTTGGGTCGCTCGCGGGATGGGCGGCAGACCCAATCAGGTTTTCGCCGGTGTCGGCATGGGAGATTTCCTTGATTGTGCAGCCCTCCGAGACGGTCTGGCTGCGATAGGTAAATCCCTTGCTGCGGAACAGGCGCTTCATGCGCGCATCGCCAAGATCGGTCTGGCTTGCGGCGCAGACCGAGACAATTCCGGTATCAAGGTCCGCTGTGACCTCGTAAACGCCCTCGATCCGCTTCAAGGCCTTTGCGGAGGTTGCAATGCAGAATGGGCAGGTCAGACCATCAACGCGCATATCATATTGGCGGTGGTCGGCCTCAGCTGTCCCGGTGGACACGGCCATCAGGGTAAGCGCAAGCAT
>JBCBAO010000405.1:0-1796 GCA_038532405.1 Pseudomonadota bacterium
TCCGTCGCCCGCTGCACGTGTTCCAGAATCATGTGGCTGCCGAGGGAGCGGACCGTCAGCTCCGGATCGAAGAAACTGTACACCATCGACAAGCCATCCTGCAGCACATCGCTGATGGACGCAGCGATAAGTGGCGCATCATCTGCGTCCCCGATGCGGTATTCAACGACCAGGCTTTTCACGGGGCTGTCTGTGACCATGCTGGCATAGTCCCGAAAGGTCATCTCCGACATACCGCCATCCTTATGGCGTGCACCGAGATAACGCTTGAGCAGGCGATACTGTTCACGCGTGGCCTGGGCCGCGACAGGTTTTGCAACAATGTCCTTGTTTTTGTTCAATATCCTGCGCCAACGGCGTCCGAATTCAAATTCACGCACGGGAATCCGAACGGACTTGCAGGCATTGCAATTCGGGCATGCGGGCCGATAGGCAATGGATTGGGAGCGTCGAAATCCCGACTGGCTCAAAATATTATGGACCGTGTCGGCATCCGAAATCGCCAGATTTGTAAACGCTTTGCGCTCGCGTTGCCCCTCCAGATAGGGACAGGCAGACGGAGCCGTCATATAGAATCGCAGGGTGCGCCTATAGCCCTGCTGGAACAGATGTGAATCGCCGAACTTCATGTCACTCCAATATCAGCACTCATAGGTCGAACCGCCAAGGGGCCACGACTGTAAAAACTGCCCAGATCAGCAGAACAAGCGGACCACCGAAGCGGACATAATCTAAAAACCGATAATGCCCCGGACCCATGACCAAAAGGTTTGTCTGGTAGGCGATCGGCGTCGCAAAACAGCAATTTGCTGCATATATCACCGCAAGAACAAAGGGTAGGGGGTCGGTTCCAAGCTCATGGGCCGTCGAGATTGCAACCGGCGTGAACAGAACCGCCGTCGCCGCATTGCTCAGAATATTCGTCAAAATCGCCACGACCAGAAAAAGCGCCGAAAGGACCGCAAGTGTGCCGTGGGGGCTCGCGATTTCGACCATTTTATGGGCCACAAGGGCCACAGCGCCGGTCTCTTCAAGCGCCATGCCCATGGCAAGGGCGGCACCGATCAGCATGAAAATTCGAAAATCGAGCGACCGGGTTGCCTGGCGCACATTGAGACAGCCGACCATGACCATCGCGGCGGCCCCAAGCACGGATGCATGCAGGATGGGCAGGATCTCAAAAGCCGCAGCCGCTACGGTAACGGTGGCGATAAGGCGTGCGGCCCGGGCGCGAATGGTCACCGGTATTTCCGTGCTCGACCATTCCAGAAGGATAATATCCTTGCTTTGGCGCATCTCGGTAAAGGCGTCGGGTGTTGCGCAGAGCAACAGTGTATCGCCAGCTTCAAGGCGGATTTCGCCGATCTGGGAGCGGATCATGCGTGATCGGCGCTGGATCCCAAGCACCACGGCGCGCGTCAGGCGGCGAAAGCCGAGGAGTTCGATCGTCCGTCCAGCCATGCGCGAGCCGGGTGCGATCACGGCCTCGGTTAAGAGGAGAGAGCGTGGGCGGTCCACGATATCGGCCGGGCCGCCGCCGGTGCGCCACATTTGCCGCAACAGGTCCGGTTGAGAGGTGAGTGCATCGCCGAGCACTTTGCGGGTTGCGGCGACGATCACAAGGTCTCCGGGGGTTAGCCGCACATCCTCAAACGGCGGCAAGATGGCTTGTTCGCCCCTTTGCACCATACGCACCGTCATGCCCGGCAGATCAGGGAACATGCCCGCCACCGGTGTTTTGCCGGATAGGAAGTGACCATGGGTCACCTCAATCTGCGCCACGTAATGCTTGCCTG
>JBCBAO010000406.1:0-1795 GCA_038532405.1 Pseudomonadota bacterium
TACCAAGATGCGCGATTTATAATCGTTGGCACGCCATCCGGTGTCACACTTGCGCCCGAGGGGGGCGCGCACCAATCCATCGGTGCCCAACTTATCGGTATGAGCCAGGATGGCCTGGTCTCATTTGAACCGGCTTTCCTAGATGAGTTGTCAATCATTATGGACTGGGCATTTGACTATATGCAACGCGATGGCGAGGGCGATCCAAATGAGCGCACCTGGCTACGGGATGAAACCGGGGGGTCGGTATATTTGCGGCTCACCACTCGCAGTATTGAGCAACCGAATCCACAATCGCGCAGCGACCCAGAGTTTGTCCAAGGTGTGATTGATGGCGCATATTGGCTCAGAGCCCCCGGCCCGAATTGTGAGGTTGTTATCGCCTACCAGGGATGCGTGGCTCCAGAAGCCATCGCCGCCGCAGGTCGGATCGGAAATGATCGACGAGATATCGGCGTACTGGCAGTCACGTCGGCGGACCGTTTGAATTCGGGATGGACTGCCGCGCGCCGTGCTCGCGCAAGGGGCCACAAGACCGCCACAAGCCAGATCGAGCGGTTGATGGCGCGTGTACCGCGCAACTCGATGCTCATTACGGTGACCGACGGTCATCCAGCAACGCTTGCCTGGCTTGGGGCCGTCGCAGGCCACCAAACCGCGCCTCTCGGTGTTGAACACTTCGGTCAACACCGGAACCATTGAGGATCTGTACCACCACTTCCAGATTAGCAGCGATGCGATCGTTTCAGCCGCAAATCATATGTCGGCAGGTCGCGAAATCCGCCTTAGCACGCCCGGATATTCGAAATAGGAAAAGGATCTTTTCTCAAGAAGAGAATTGCCTATTACAGGGCCCTACATATCGGCAAAAAATTTTTCAGATTTTTTTGGAACCATTTTGCCTGCCCAGGGATATACCCCTTGTAACCGCAGCATGGGGGCCTTCGGCATCAATGTTCAAGTCAATCGCATCATTTACACTCGCGGTGTTTTTGACCGGAACATCCGTTTCTGAAACTCCACATCACTCCGCCCCGATCGCCATAGACCTGGCCGATGATCGCTACCGCCTGGATTTTATCCACCTTCGCACACAAGGCGCAGCAGGACTCGAAACAGCGCTCTACCATGCTGCGGTATTTTTCGAACAAAAGGGTGCCTCATCCTTCTCGGTAAACCGAGCTCTTGCGACGACACGGCCACCCGACAACATGCCGATGAGATATATGATCCAATGCGCTTCAACGATATGCGCTATTGGTCAGCAAGCGACACCCGGTGATCAATCCATCGGTCCAAATCAAACACGAATAACCTTGGAATTATCTGGCCCAGATGGTGCCAGAAGCCCGAAAAGTACGCTTTTTAAAACCGCAGACGTGATCGTTGAATACCGAAACCGCGCCGAGTTTGAAATCGCAAAAGCGTATTGAAATTGCATCCGTGACCCCCGCCGCAGGCTCTGAAACCAACCACTGCGGCAAGAGTCTTCGCCCCCCATGGACCGCCAAGGGGTCACGGATGCAAACCCTTCCCTAATCAATAGAGACCGAAACACGCGATCGATCGCAATCAATTGTCTGAAAAACGCTCGTTTGAATTTGCCTGGAAAATCCAGCGAAGCGAACAACGTAGTCAGCCTACGGATTAGATCTCTACGCAAAATAGTCGAGGCATTGGTCTCGCAACAACAAATTGGATATTATATCGGAACTTCGCCGCCGCTCGATTTAGATATCAGCGCATCTGCATCCGATAGCATGCTCCGTAGGGAACGCATCTCCTCGCGCGGAGC
>JBCBAO010000407.1:0-1786 GCA_038532405.1 Pseudomonadota bacterium
TCGGATAGCCAGCTTGTTTTTCGCGCCCTGTTTCTTGTGCCGATTGGGGCGCTTGTCATCGCGTTTCTGAGGCAGGTGGTAGGGGTCAGCACATTTGGCACATTCATGCCGGTCCTGATTGCACTGTCCTTCCGGGAGATTGGCCTTTTGAACGGAATACTACTATTTACCGGCCTCGTCGCAGCGGGCCTTCTTCTGCGGGCTTATTTTTCGAAATTACACTTGCTTTTGGTGCCGCGATTAACCGCTGTATTGGCAATTGTGACCCTGCTCATGGCTCTGATTGCCCTTGTAGGGAATGCTGCGCAGATTCCGCTTGGTCTTTCCATCTCATTGTTTCCACTGGTTATTTTGACAATGACCATTGAGCGTATGTCGATTATGTGGGAAGAGGTGGGCGCGCGCGAAGCCATGATCCGCGGCGTCGGCAGCATTTTTGCGGCCACGGTTGCCTTTCTGATCGTGTCCAACCAGCGCATTGAATATCTCGCCTTTGTCTTTCCGGAGCTCTTGCTTGTTGTGGTGGGGCTTGCGGTTTTGCTCGGCGGGTACAATGGCTACAAATTATCGGAATATATCCGCTTCAATATGTTTGGGGTCACCCCGCCAACCCTTGAGGATGAGCTCTGATGGCCGGCCTGCCGCACTTTGCCTGGCCGTGGCAGCTCAGCGGCAATCGGATCCTTGGTATAAATGGGCGCAATAGGGATTATGTCGCGCCCTATAATGACCGTCGCTATTACAAGATGGTCGACAACAAATTGACGACCAAGGCCCTGGCCATGAAGGTTGGGGTTACCGTGCCAAGACTGATCGGGCGAGTGGATTATACCGGTCAGGTGAAGGCCTTACCGGAGATGCTGAAAGGGGTTGATGATTTCGTCATCAAGCCAGCGCGCGGTTCAGGCGGGGGCGGAATTATCGTTGCGGACGGAACCGATGAAAGCGGCGTCCGAAAAGCCAGCGGAAAACGTATGTCGTGGCCGGAGGTCTCGTTCCACGTCAACAATATCCTCTCAGGCATGTATTCCCTTGGCGGGGATGGGTCGGACATCGCAATTGTAGAAGAGCGCCTGCATCCCCATTCAATTTTCAAGACATTGGCCTTTTCCGGCGTACCTGATGTTCGAGTGATTGTGTTTCGGGGGATCCCGGTTATGGCGATGCTGCGCCTGCCGACCTCTGAGTCCGATGGCAAGGCGAACCTGCATACTGGTGGCGTTGGAACAGGAATTGATCTTCCAACGGGTAAGACGACCCGCGCAGTTCAGCACAATCAGACCATTCAAAAACATCCTGATTTCCTGACGGATCTAACTGGCCTTCAATTGCCTGAATGGGAGGGGGTTCTGGAGCTTGCTACCAATATCGCCGTGGCGACACCGCTCGGTTATGTTGGTGTGGATATCGTCATCGACGAGATGCGGGGGCCCGTTCTTTTGGAGCTGAATGCGCGGCCGGGCATTGCGGTACAGATCGCGAACCAGCGGGGTTTATCCGGCCCGCTGTCGCGCATTAAAGCGCTCGATCTTGTTCCCGACGACACTGCAGAACGGATCGCCCTCGCAACTGAGATTTGGAACAGCGGTGTTGATGCTGTGGCTGCGGCACCCGACTAGGTTTCCAAAACACCGCCAAGTTGTCGCCGGCCGCCGTCAAGCGTCAACGTTTCGCCAGTCACGATAGCTGATCTCGGTGAGGCAAGATACGCCGCCGCCTCGGCGATTTCGTCTGCGAGGGCTGCGCGTTTGAGCGGTGTGCGCTGCTTGAGCCAGTTCTCTGTCGC
>JBCBAO010000408.1:0-1772 GCA_038532405.1 Pseudomonadota bacterium
GTTTGAAGGGGCGGGGCTTGTATCGGGCAAGGTTTAGATCTCCCCCCGCTTAGCAGCTTTACTTAATTCACGTGCAATGATGATCTGCTGGATCTGACTAGTTCCCTCATAGAGCCGGAAAATTCTTGCATCGCGATAGAACCGCTCGATCCCATAATCTGCTACGTAGCCGGCGCCGCCGAAGACCTGAACAGCACGGTCTGCAACGCGCCCGACCATTTCAGAGCAAAAAAGTTTTGTTGAGGAAGCGAGCATGGTGATTTTTTCGCCAGCATCCCGCCTGCGCGCTGCGTCAAGCAACATACAACGCCCGGCATAGGCCTCGGCCTGGCTGTCAGCCATAAGGGCTTGGACGAGCTGATGTTCGGCGATCGGTTTTCCAAACTGTTTGCGCTCCAGGGCGTAGTGGACCATTTCAGATATCAAGCGTTCAGCCATCCCTGTGCAAACCGCCGAGATGTGAAGGCGGCCTTTGTCGAGCACGGACATGGCAACCTTAAATCCTTCGCCCTCCTGGCCTACCCGATTTGCAACAGGCACTTCGACATCATCAAAATTAACATCGCAGATATGGGCCCCTTGCTGGCCCATCTTTTTTTCCGGTTGCCCAACAGAGACACCGGCAAGGCTCCGTGGAACAATGAAAGCAGATACTCCTTTTGCGCCGGAAATATCTGGATCGGTTCGCGCCATCACCGTGAAGAGATCCGCAGTGTTCGCATTGGTAATGTAGCGCTTGGTGCCATTTAAGACATATGCGTCGCCGCGGCGAATGGCCTTTGTTTGAACGCTTCCAGCATCAGATCCCGCATCCGGTTCTGTCAGGGCAAAGCTTGCGATGAAGTGACCCGAGGCAATGCCAGGAAGCCATTTCTCCTTTTGCGCATCACTACCGTGCAGCACCAATGCTTGGGATCCGATACCGATATTTGTGCCAGCAACCGAGCGAAAAGCTGGCGATGTTCGGCCGAGTTCCAGGGCGACAAAACACTCTGTCTCCATGTCGAGGCCCAAGCCACCATAGGCTTCGGGCACAGCGAGACCGAAAAGGCCCAACTGTTTCATGTCATCAACAATGTCTTGTGGGATAGCGTCCTCTTCGGCGACTTGTGCCTCCAGGGGAACACATTTCTCTGTGACGAACCGGCGTATGGTTTCAATGAACTGCGCTCGGATCTCTGCGTCAAAAGCCACGGTGCAATTATCCTCCGACCATCGTGTCTAACTTGTCTTGTCTTTCGAGCAGTTTAGAACCCGCAAGGAACAGACGCAAAGCGATTTCGGGGGACACCTATGAAAATGACCAAAGTGCCACAGGGTGAATTTGCAGGTTGGTACACATGGCCTGAGGAACCTTTTGAGCACCAAACTGCAGGTCCGTTCCATTATAGACGCGACGATATTGGCCCTGTGTGCGCCTTTCGTGCCGAGCATAAGCATTTGAACTCAGGGGGTGTTATGCATGGCGGATGTCTTATGACATTTGCCGACTTTGCTTTATTCGGCATTGCACACGATGAGATTGGCGACGATGCCTATGGTCTAACGGTTGCCTTCACGGCCGAGTTTTTAGACGGGCCCAGGGAAGGAGAGTATGTTGAAGCCCGCGGCGAGATACTGCGCGCCGGCGGTTCGCTTATCTTTGTTCGGGGATTAGAGACTGGGGACTGGGGATTAGAGACTGGGGACTGGGGACTGGGGACTGGGGACAAGTTAGGGCTGAGTGTGTTTAAGGATAAGTTATGCAGATTGTACGTAGAATCTTTTTTGAA
>JBCBAO010000409.1:0-1762 GCA_038532405.1 Pseudomonadota bacterium
ATCGTGGATACATAGGTCCCCGCCTCGGACAGCTTTCCAAAGGAGCGACTAATCGGAGGTGGCGGCCCATCCGGATTGTACCGAATAGCGAGTTCTGGATAACAAAACGCCCCGGCTGCACGCGCCTCGCCATCTGGGGGTGTACCTTCTTTCAAATACCGGCTTAGCGCCGCCGAAAGGGCATCCACAGCCTCGGCGTAAATCGCTTCCAGAGCATCAATGATTTGATCTGACGATGTAAAGTTTTCTGACATGGCACCTTCTGGCGCGGCATTCGGCTTGCGTCAACGATTTGGTCGACACCTTTCATTCGGTCAGCCCATCTGTTTTGGGGGCGACACAGGACCAAGGATCGGGGATACTGTTTAGAATGGCCCTCGGGTGGATGGCCAACCTTTAGCCGCGCCTGCCATCTCCGAATGAAGCTTGGGAGGATAAAGCCATGTCTTATCGCCACATTGTTTGCGCCGGAGCCGCGGTTTGCGTCTTGGGCTTTGTAAGCGCTGGATACGGGCCAGGCGTCGCACGTTCACAATCTTCAGGCGCATTTATTGATCCGCTGATCCTCAATCAGAGCCTGTGCACCGCAAGCGATCCACGCCTCTCCCGGAAAGCAACATTTATGCGCCTCGGCTATGCCATGGCTCAAACACCGGATACGCCGATTTCAGGCAATCCCTTTAGCGAGCAAACGCTGTCGACCGTTGGATACGATATTTCAACATCCTCCATGGAAGCCCAGGCAGCTTTCAATCGCGGCCTTGCCTATACCTTTGGCTTCAACCACGGCGCTGCGATCGCGGCCTTTAAAGAGGCACAAGCTGCGGATCCGAATTGCGCCATGTGCTATTGGGGAGAAGCCTTTGCCTTGGGGCCAAATATCAATGCCCCCATGGACGAAAGCGCGGTTGAGCCAGCTTTTGCTGCGAGCCAGGCCGCTATTCGCCTCATCGACACCGCTTCGCCTGCCGAGCGTGCCCTGATCACGGCGGTGGCCTCCCGCTATGGGCCCGCTCCGCTTGCAGACCGAGCAGGCCTCGATACCGCTTTCGCAGACGCCATGGAAACGGCGAGCCGCTCCCATCCGGAAAACGATCTCATCGCGGTCATTGCGGCTGAAGCGAACCTCGATACCCAGCCATGGGTTTACTGGGATGCAACTGGCCGCACGCCCGCCGGACGCACGGCGCGCACGCTGGAACTTTTGGAGCAAACCCTTGCCCGCTCCCCGGACTATCCGCCGGCTATTCACCTCTACATCCACACAACCGAAGCCTCGACAGACCCCTACCGCGCCGCCGCACCTGCCGATCGCCTCGCCGCCCTTACCCCGGAGCTTGGTCACCTCGTTCATATGCCGTCCCACACCTATTTCCGGATTGGCCGGTGGAAACAGTCACTGGACCACAACATCGCGGCCGTTGCCGCGGATGAAGCATTTATGGCGTCCAATACGGCAAGCCCGTTTTATGAGTTTGGTTACTATACCCACAATGTGCACTTCGCGATGACATCGGCTCAAATGGCCGGCGCACGGGAGACGGGCCTGGAAATGGCGCGTCTCCTGGACGCCCGGCTACCGCTTGAAGTCGCCGCTAACATCCCATCGGTGCAACCCATCAAAGTCGCTCCGCTTTATGCCCTGGCTCAATTTGCCGAGCCGGATGAGATCCTCGCCCTGCCAGACCCCGGGGCAGATTTACCATTCGTCCAAGCTGCTTGGCATTATGCGCGCGGTGAGGCCTTTGCACGGCTTGGACAG
>JBCBAO010000410.1:0-1730 GCA_038532405.1 Pseudomonadota bacterium
CTTATGGTCATTTCATCGGCAGTCAGCCATGATCTGTGCCGCCGTACTTTTTTCCCGGGCATGAATGACCAAACCGAGTTGATGGTTGCCCGGATCTCCGCTGCAGGCGCGGTTGTTGCTGCCGGATTACTGGGTGTGTTCGCCGCTCAACTCGGCTTTGTTGCCCAAGTTGTTGCCTTCGCTTTTGGTCTGGCAGCAGCCTCCCTTTTTCCAGTAATTTTTCTCGGCATTTTCTGGAAGCGCATGAATAGGGAAGGGGCGGTCTCTTCCATGCTTGTGGGTTTGATAGCGACCTTCAGCTACATTGTGTATTTCAAATTTGCGGGCGGAAAACCTGATCAATGGCTATTTGGCGTTTCGCCGGAAGGCATAGGCTTCGTTTTCATGTTTCTCAGTCTTGCCGTTGGGGTCAGCGTTGCTCTGCTGACACGACCGCCGTCTCAAACTATTCAGGATCTCGTTGAAACCATTCGGGTACCTGGTTTGCGCCGCGCTTCAGCCAGCCCAGATTAAGCAGAACCGGCCCCGTCGGTCTCATAGATGCGTTGCCTGTTTAGCAGCTTCCCATGCCTGATCTATACAAACCCGATGGTCGGGGTTGGGAACTGGCTGAGATTTGGCAATGCGATTTGAAGCTCGTCCAAGCTCAGGCCAAACCAGGCACCAAGCGTTGCGGCATATTGTTCAACCGAAATGGTGGGTATCAGGCGTCCGCTGAGGGGCGTATATTGGCTGAGACTAGGGTCTGGGCGTGGAATATCGCCAAAAATTTGCCCGCCATTCACGCTGCCACCAGCGACAAAGTGATGTCCACCCCAACCGTGATCGGTTCCGTCGCCATTATCGACCAGGGCACGGCCAAAGTCCGAAGCTGTGAAAACAGTGACATCCTGCCAGAGATTGCGTTCAACCATTGCATCGCGGAAAGCGTTGAGCGCAGCGGAGATCTGAACCTGCCGGCTAGGCAATGCAAAAGATTGGGCGCTATGGGTATCAAACCCTCCAAGGCCCACAAAAAAGACTTGGCGGCTCACACCGAATACATTGCGCGCTTCAATGGTTTCGGCGACGGTTCTTAACTGTCTCCCCAGGGGGCTTTGCGGAAACTCAGTTGAAAATGGAACGATATCGCTGGTCGCTTGGTTAAAGCCGCGGACGTTGCCAATTCCAGTCGATGATATTCGTGCATAGTCGCGCGCCATGATACTGGGATTGCCGAAATTGCTCTGGGCGTAGAAGGCTTCCACAGCTGCGCGCTGATCGACGCCCCGCTGGCCGGGGCCCAAGATAAACTCTAGCGATGTAATGGTAAGATCTAGGCCCCCGCCAATGCTGCCGGCGGCAAATTGGCGAGCCGTTTCACCCGCAAGAAAAACCTGATTGCCCGCCGTTGTAATTGCACTGAACAGCGGATTTGCGGTGGTGTCCGATGCAAGGGCGGCGTCGGCAAACCGGCCCCCCCATCCAAGCTGCGCCCCTTCAACGTCAAGGGCCATCCAAGTTGATTGTTGGTCATTGTGGGAAAACAGGCGCGGTGGCAGTGCGACTGTTTCGTTTTGAAAACTCTCCCGATCGGTCGGTTCAATGAGGGGGCCAACATTCCCGACGATTGCCAACTCGCCAGAGGCAAAGAGCGACTGCATTTCCGCCATGCCCGGCGCAAGGGCAAAACTACGGCCGCCGACTGCAGATGCGTTCTGCACATCCAGTTCCAGTAAGTTGCTCCGGGT
>JBCBAO010000411.1:0-1729 GCA_038532405.1 Pseudomonadota bacterium
CACCAACAGGCGATAGGAGAAGCGTTTGTCCGCTCCATTGATGCGTTTGGGCGCACAGCGTTCCGTTTCAACGAAGCTGGGGTGCCGATCCTGTCGGGCTGTCTCGCCGTCTTCGAATGTACCCAATATGCCTGCCACGATGCGGGGGACCACACGATCATACTCGGCGAAGTGCAAACGGCCCATGAGCGCCCCGGCGACGGCCTCATTTTCGCCAATGGTGCCTTCGCCAAACTGCCATTATCCGCCACCGCCGCGTGACCTGGCACAGGGTTCCCTGATAGACAGACATCTATAATCATCTGGCATGGTCACAGCGCCGAGGGAGGCAACGTCGGAACAATCAGACCTCATCTTCACCCTGGTAACCTGTGCAGGCTTTATGGGTCTGGTCGCCTGGATCTCCTATCTGCGGACGCGTGGCGAGACCGCATCGAAGGATGGATATTTCCTCGCAGGGCGCAATCTGGGCGGGCTCTTCATTGCCGGCTCCCTGCTCCTCACCAACCTGTCGGCGGAGCAATTGATCGGCCTGAACGGCTCGGCCTATGGCAACAACCTCTCCAGCATGGCCTGGGAAGTGACGGCCGCCGTTTCCACCGTTGCCATGGCGATGATCTTCCTGCCCCGCTATCTCGCCGGAGCGTTCACCACCCTGCCGGAGTTTCTGCGCGACCGGTTCGATGAGGATGTCCGCCGGTTCTCGGTCGTCCTGTTCATGCTCGGCTACGGGCTCATCACCATACCGTCGGTGCTCTATTCCGGCTCAATCGCTGTTATCAAACTGTTCGACATCCCCGCCCTGCTTGGGGTGGAGCAATTCCCGGCACTCGTCATCACCGTCCTCACCATCGGGATTATCGGCTCGATCTATGCCGTGTTCGGTGGCCTGAAGGCGGTCGCGGTGTCAGACACATTGAACGGTATCGGCCTCCTGATCGTCGGCATACTTGTCCCGGTCCTCGGCCTAATCCTCCTCGGCGATGGCAACTTCAATGCCGGTCTCGACACCATCCTTACCCTGAACCCGGAAAAGCTGAACGCGATTGGCGGCCCCGATGCACCGACCCCATTTGGCACCCTATTCACCGGCATGATCTTCGCAAACCTCTTCTATTGGTGCACCAATCAATACGTGATCCAGCGCACCCTCGCCGCGCGCAATCTTGCCGAGGGCCAGAAGGGCGTTCTCTTCTCGGGCTTCTTCAAAATCATGGTGCCCTTTTTCATGATGATCCCAGGCATCATTGCATTTCATCTCTACGGTCCCGGGTTCACCTCTATCGACGAGGCCTATCCTGCTCTGATAAAGGATGTGTTTCCCCTTTGGATGATGGGGTTTTTCCTCGCTGTCCTGTTCGGTGCCGTGTTCTCCTCGTTCAATTCGCTCCTGAACAGTGCCGCCACCATGTTCACCCTCGACATTTATGTCCCCATGCGGGGCGGCGAGGTGTCTGACACTCAAACCGTCCGCGTCGCGATGATTGCGAGCATTGTCATTGCGCTCTTCTCTTTCGTCGTGACCCCACTTCTATGGTTCGCGCCGGAAGGGCTCTGGCAGATCATCCGTATCTTCACCGGCTTCTACAATATTCCAATCATTGCCATCGTCCTCGTCGGCCTCTTCACACGGCGCACACCGGCCCTTGGAGCGAAAATCGTGATCGTATTCCACGTCATCGCCTACGGCATTTACCGCGCGCTCGCCGTTACCTTCCCAGACCTCATT
>JBCBAO010000412.1:0-1728 GCA_038532405.1 Pseudomonadota bacterium
CATAAGGTAACGGAGCCCTGTTGCACCATGTAGCGTATCAGAGCCTGCGCTTAGACCGGCCGATGCAAATAGGGCAGACTGCACGCCGCCGCTAGCGGCAAAGCCCGCGTGCAGTGGTTTGGTGTCTGTACCAAACTGGCTCATGAAGCCGCCCGCACGGCTGGTTGACATCGAAATGGTGTGGCTGGTCTGATCGGTATTCAAGCGCAAAAGGCGAGCTGAGGCTGCTGCTGCGCCGATTGCCCCCAGTGTTGCCGTCGCGTGCCATCCGCGGTTGCGATGGTAGGGGTTCACGGCCTGGCCAACGCGGCCGAGGATTTGAAGTCCAACGATATATGCATCAATCAGATCGACCGTGCCCATGTCTCGCTCATCCGCGAGGGCAAGAAGAGCCGGTACAATGACTGCTGTGGCATGGGCTTTCGCCGGGTCGAAATTGTCATCGAAGTCCAGGGCGTGCGCGTTCGTACCATTTACGAGCGCAGCGAGCGGCGACGACAGGGCCTTCTCAAATCCGATTGTCCTTGAACGGCCCTCACCCCAATGGCTGACAACATCATAACATTTGCGCGTTACTGGCTCATTCGCCCCGGGGATCATGCAGGCGACAATGTCGATCAGGGCTCTCCGGGCCGTTTCCTTTGCCTCAGTCGGCCAATCCCGCGATGTTTTGGCGGTCCAGTCCGCCAAGGCGAAAAGTGGATTGAAGCCGTCGTCTCTCGGCATTTGATGTCCTCCCACATCCGCAAAACGATCGCTTTTTGAGGCACATTTGCGCCAGCGTTTTCAATATACCTTGCGGGTTTCGCTGCACTCGGCAACAACACGGTGAACTTTATCTGTAAAGCAGGACGATAAAAATGAGCGATACTGGAAAATTTCTCGAATATGAACAGGGCGGTGCTGTTTTTGAGCCGTATTTCGTCCATCCAGGCGATGGTGACCGGCCGCTCGTTCTGGTGTGCCATGCGTGGGGTGGTCAACACGATTTCGAGCGTTCCGTCGCCGCTGATTTAGCTGCCAAAGGATATGCCGCTTTTGCCGTTGACCTCTACGGAAAAGGCAAACGCGGGAATTCTCCGGATGAGAATACCGCCCTGATGACCCCACTTGTCAGTGACCGTGCACGTCTCCAATCAAGGCTTGCAAAGTCCTTGGAGCTGGCAAGCAGCCAACCAGGTGTCCTTCCAAGCAAAACCGCCGCGCTCGGTTTTTGTTTTGGCGGACTCTGCGTGCTCGACATTGCACGGATGGGTGCCGATGTGACCGCCGTCGTGTCCTTCCATGGGCTCTTAAGTGCGGCCGATAATCTACCGAGCCCGAGCGTCACAGCCAAGGTGCTCGCGCTGCATGGATGGGACGACCCCCTCGCGACACCGGAAAATGTCATTGATTTCGGAAAAGAGATGGACGGTGCCGGTGCTGATTGGCAGCTCTATGCCTATGGCGGCACGGTGCACGCCTTTACCAACCCCGAGGCAAACGACAAGGCCAGCGGAAACGCCTATAGCCCAACCGTCACACGGCGCGCTTGGGCAGCCTGCGACGATTTTCTCGCGGAAAGTTTTATGGATTGACCAAAGCCTCCCGGAGCGACGGTTGACGGACATCTAAAAGTCAGCCCTAACACAAAGCTGATTGCTGTCCCGTCCCAAGCCTTCAAAAGGAGCAGTCCATGGCCGACAAAGTCTACTCCGACGCAGCCAGCGCCCTGGAGGGCGTGCCCTT
>JBCBAO010000413.1:0-1728 GCA_038532405.1 Pseudomonadota bacterium
CGGATGGAAATCATCCGCATCGCTGGTTACACCGAAGACGAGAAACTCCAGATTGCGCGGCGGCACCTGATCCCCAAAATCCGGAAGGATCATGGCCTCGCTGAAACCGAGTGGATTGTGGAAGATGGCGCGCTCAGAGACCTTGTCCGGTACTACACGCGCGAGGCGGGTGTGCGTAGTCTGGAACGAGAGATTGCACGCCTCGCCCGCAAATCGGTGCGCCGGATCAGCCAGGATGGGCTGACCTCGCAGACGATCACGTCTGAGAATCTCCATGATTTTGCAGGCGTTCGGAAGTTCCGCTACGGGCTTGCCGACAGCGAAAATCAGCTGGGTGCGGTGACGGGCCTCGCCTGGACAGAAACAGGCGGCGACCTGTTGACGATCGAAGCGGTTCAGATGCCCGGCCGTGGCGGCATGAAAGTGACCGGCAACCTGCGCGATGTCATGAAGGAATCGATCCAGGCGGCAAACTCCCTCGTTCGGGCAAGGGCGATCACATTGGGGATCAAGCCGAGCACTTTCAATACGACGGATATCCACGTTCACGTGCCGGAGGGGGCAACCCCGAAGGATGGCCCGTCGGCTGGGATTGCCATGACCACGGCGATTGTGTCTCTTCTAACGGGCAATCCTGTGTTTAAGGATGTGGCGATGACCGGCGAGGTGACCCTGCGTGGCCGTGTGCTGCCAATTGGTGGCCTGAAGGAGAAGCTGCTTGCGGCCCTGCGCGGTGGGATCAAAACGGTTCTTATTCCCGCCGACAATGAGAAAGATCTCGTCGACATACCGGACGCTGTGAAAGAAGGCTTGGAGATTATTCCGGTTTCCGATGTTAACGAGGTGCTCGCCCGGGCCTTGACCCGTCCGCTCACGCCGATCGAGTGGTCCGCCGAAGATGAGGCTGCCCTGCAGGCGACCCTGTCCGGCACGGGTGGTCGGCCAGGGGCAGAGCCGCGCCCCGGTGGCTCTCCACACTAGCCTGATTGTGCAGATATTTTGACGGGCGTTGCGCGGGCGCGCGCCCGTCCTTTCTGCCGGATGGGCTTTCAGGCACAGAGTTTGGTGTTTGAAGCCCCTCCACGACCGGTGTAGTTGGTTGGTCGCTCTGGCTTCATAAGTCTGCGGGTATCCTCGCCAAAATAGACACCTCAATTTCGATCTTGCTCCTGACATAAGGTCAGGCTGCAAACTGAAAATATGACCACTGAAACAGCAATCTCGATCGGTGAGGCGGCACGCCGTATGGGGTTTTCCGAGCGGGCGCTGCAATCAGATAAGCGTTTCGCCATGGGCTTTGCGGGCGCTATTTCAATATGTGCTCGCGAGAGTTAGGGGCATCACGATACCGGGCCACAACACGTTGCCGCCTGGATCGATGAGGTCTTCTTTACTCTCATGCCACGGCCAAGCTATTTTTTCTTGGCGTGCCCGCATGGATGGCGTAAGAGAGCACCCTCAGGGCGGTTAGCTCAGCTGGTAGAGCATCTCGTTTACACCGAGAGGGTCAGCGGTTCGAACCCGTTACCGCCCACCATGTTTTTTCAAGGACTTCATTTCGAAGAAAACCGGACCACGGTGGCCCATAACACGGCCGTCGGCAGGTTCCGCTCTTTTTCTGATCCACAGTGCATAGACGTCGCGCTACAGATCTCGGGCTCACCAAACTCTCATAAAATCAGGTCGAATTTATGGGCCTTTAGAGCTGGAGCTGGAAGACCATCGCGG
>JBCBAO010000414.1:0-1705 GCA_038532405.1 Pseudomonadota bacterium
GATGAGGAGACTGTAGGGCGGCGGAAGACGGGGGCGGATAAGTTTTTGGCAGAGGTGTTTTAGGGTGCCTTGGACCTTTAAGACTCAAAAAGTGATCCCGCCAAAACAGGCGGTCTGTCCTCGAAAAGGGCACCTAACCCTTTTTATCTTAACCTTCAAAATTAGGGGCCTACATCATCCAATCCACCCCTATATCTAATCTCCAGATAAGCCCATAAAATCACTGTTATGAAGACAGTTACGAGCGCTAGAAAATCGAGACTGTTTAGAAGGTTTTGTAGTGTTCTGCTTAAGCCGATCCTGAATGAGTTTACTATAAGTGATAAAGCTACGAATGCTCCAACCATATAAAGACAAAATGATACTGCTTTAAGAAACCTACTCATGACAGTAACCTCTGTAGATAAGTTTCGCGAACCATATTTAGCATCGTTCTCCAGAAGAGAATGAAGCACATTCTGGAATGCTCATCACCGTTTCTCCGACTTTTTGGGCCCCATCAATGGCACCATTTGTTACTGTCTCAGCGGGGTTTCCAAGATCTTGGTTAACTTGTGGAAGTACCGTTGCACCCCCTATGGTTCCTACCACTTCTCCTGTAGGAAATGATACAGGGGATACTTTTCCTAATTGACCACCAATTGCTGCTGATACTCCATCCGTAACAGCCCCATTCACCGCCCCTCCAATTACTGCAGTTTCCGGGTTGCCGTCTGTTGCGGCTGTCGTAGCACCATCTACTCCTCCTAATATGGAGGCAGTAGCCACACCAACTTGAGCATTTAAAGTAGCGGCACTAACTCCACCAGTTATTGCACCTTTACCTGCATCAATGGCAACGCGACTAACATCAAAGCCATCTACACCATCGGTTGCTTGATTAATTGCAGATGCTCCACCGCCAACTGTCGCACCCGCGACTGCGCCCGCTGCTCCTCTGCATCCGGGATTAGCTGAACATGCGGCGACTATGATAGGGATAGCTATTGGTAATCTGCCATCCGGATCGATATTATTCACCGGATCATTTGCGGTATAAGCATACGCATTAAAATGTGCCACGCCCCCCTCCGCGAACCCGACCGGGTCGGGCGAGAGGAAGCGCCCGATCACCGGGTCGTAGTAGCGGGCCTGCATATAGGTGAGGCCTGTGTCTGAGTCGCGAATGTGTCCGGTGAAGCCGATATCATTGTCATTTGCCGAGGCTGGTGGGTCCCAAAGCTCGCCAAAGGGGGTGTAGACTTCGCGCCACAGCATTGGGCCAAAACGGGACGATGCGGACAAGGCTGAACCTATATGGTCAAGATGCATATAAGTGACCTCGCCGGATACGGTCGCTTTGACGCTCGTAAAGTCTCCAACACCGAAGTAATCAGTTTGAACGCCTGTCGTCATATTGTCACGATGCATAAGCTGACCAGAGGCACCGTAAACGGAGTATATCGTCTCTCCATTGATGGTCTGTTTGACGCGCTTGTAATTGCCATCATAAACGAATGAGCCCGTTGTTTGTGAATTCTGCATCCCCGTTGGCTGGTTTGCATGATCATACGTGAATTCCATGCCGCCATACTCAAAAAGCCCATTACGGACAGTGTTTCCACGATCATCATAGAACAGATCCTGCTGGGCATTGCCCTCGCGTGTATCGCGAAATGAGGAGAGCCGGTTTGAGCTATTGTAGGTATATGAAACTGTGTGAGGG
>JBCBAO010000415.1:0-1695 GCA_038532405.1 Pseudomonadota bacterium
AAACGCGGATAGATCCTTTCCGCTGACAGCTTCGAAACAGCCGTAAAAGTCTTCTATCGTTGCCGCGTTGCCATCATGCTGGCTGAAATAGAGGTCCATACCGGCCTCGAAGTGATCCTCACCTATGAGGCGTTTCAGCATGCGGATCAGCTCCGCCCCTTTTTCATAGACCGTTGCGGTGTAAAGATTATCAATCGCGCCATAAGCTGACGGGCGAACGGGATGCGCCAGCGGGCCAGCATCCTCGGCGAATTGGCGCGCCCTAAGTCTTATCACGTCCTTGATCCGCTGGACTGGGCGCGAACGCATATCGGCTGAGAATTCCTGATCGCGAAAGACCGTCAGGCCTTCTTTTAGGCAGAGCTGAAACCAGTCCCTGCAGGTAATACGGTTGCCGGTCCAATTGTGGAAATATTCGTGGGCTACAATGCTTTCAATCGCTTCGAAATCGGCATCGGTCGCGCTGGCTTCATCGGCCAGGACATAGGCCGAGTTGAAAATATTTAGGCCTTTGTTCTCCATCGCTCCAAAATTGAAGTCGCGCACCGCAACAATGTTGAACACATCAAGATCATATTCGAGGCCGAAGACATCCTCATCCCACTTCATGGCGCGCTTCAGGCAATCCATCGCCCAGGCAGCCTTTGGTGCCTCGCCCTGATCGACATGGATCGCGAGTTCAACATCTCTTCCCGATAATGTTTGGAAGGTGTCGCGATATACGTCGTAGCCGCCCGCACAAAGGGCAAAGAGATATGAAGGTTTTCGGTGGGGGTCTTGCCAGTGAGCGACATGACGCCCCCCATCAAGTACTTCGGTGCCCACCGGCGAACCATTGGAAAGCAAAACCGGATAGGTCTCCTGATCCACTTCTATCGAAACCGAAAACCGGCTCATAACGTCAGGTCGGTCGGGCCAGTAGGTGATGCGGCGAAAGCCCGTGGCTTCGCATTGCGTGCAGAACCGACCGCCAGACATATAGAGCCCTGATAAGGCGGTATTCTTTACGGGTGCGATTTCGACATGAAGCTTCAGTTCAAATCGGTCTGGGACCGCTTCCAGCGTTAGCGCCGTCTCGTTGACCATATAGGCATCCGGGGAAAGGGTAGCGCCATCGAGATCTACGGATAGGAGGGTAATATTTTCCCCGTCCAGAACCAATGGGTCAGACCCACCAGGGGACTTTCTGGTCACAGATAAAACCGATACGACGTGCGTTGCATCAGGGTTGAGGTCGAACTTTAGGTCCACCCACTCGATTTCGAAAGGATAGGGCGCGTAATCTACGAGCCGAGCTGCGGTTGCTGTTTCGGTACGCATCATCGCCAATTCTCCATCCTGATCTCGCAACTCAGCCCAGTCATAGCCAATAGCCAGTAATGGGCGCATAAATTGCTCAACTGCAAGGGGGGACGTATTGGTGACGTATTGGTTTGGTGTCGCCTCGCCGTTCCTGCCGGGCACCATCACCTACTGCCTCGTGGTCGAGGCCTCGCTCACTCTTATAGCGTCGTTGCTTTTTCCGATGCCCGGTCCAGCAGCCTAGTTTGCAACAGATATGTGATCATTGTCACGCCGGACATGACAAATTACCCCGGCGGTGCCGATCCCTGTTACTCAGCTGCGATGTTCGATTGTTCTTCCGTCAGCTCGAAAATATGGCGCAGAATGCTGGTCGCCCGCTTGGGGCCAAGC
>JBCBAO010000416.1:0-1691 GCA_038532405.1 Pseudomonadota bacterium
TGCCCATAGCGCGGCGAACCCTGCGCCCATCGATACAGCAGAGACCATCAAAGCTCGGACAGGGTCGGTTTCGACATCCAATGTCTCGCCAAGGGTCGCGGCAACACCGTAGGTAATAAGATTGACCAGCATAAAATTGCCGATCGGACCAACGAAAAAGACATCTTGGGCGATACCGAAAAGGCAAAGCAAGAGCATCGGCCTAAGTGCAAGACCAGCAGATGCCCAACCAACGGCACCCCATAGGCCAGCATATGGCCAAATCAGCTGCACGCCGAAAATCGTTTTTGGTGTCAGGCCAACTAGACCGATCAGGGCAATTATGATGGCACCCACCAGCATCCGCGCCGTTGGGCGTGTACGCTGCCAGCTCGATTTACGTCCAATGATCTGATTTCGTGATACCATTATTGACCCGTAAGACGTGGGGCTAGGCCCGTATCAGCAACGATTTTCTGCTCGGTATCAGCTGAAACACTCTGATCGTCCTCCGGTTTTGGAATAGATGCCGGCGGGATAAGGCGCACAAACCCAGCCCGAGCTTCCTTCATGGCAAAAGCAACACGCCAATTGTTACCGCCACGCAAAACAGCCCGCCCCGCCACAAGACCGCGCGGGAAAACACCCCCCTCTCCAGAGGTTAGAATGCGTTCGTTGGGATCAAATCCACCCGCTTCGGGCAGGTCCGTCAAAACGCCATACCCATCGCGCCCCCCATACATTATGGCCCTGGCTCCACTCACTTCGCCAAGAACGGGAACTCGGCTGTTAAAATCGGTCACGACTAATATCCGGGCGGATCGCTCGCCAAGTTCGATGACGCGACCAACAACGCCCCCCTCATTCACAGCGACAAAGCCAGGTTCTACCCCCTGCGCTTGGCCGGCATTCGCAAGAAGGGTTTCAGAAAACGGACCATCGCTTTCAGCTACAATACGGGCCGTTACGCCGCGCGCGGGCGGTTCGCCCTGCAGATTTAAGATCGTTTCATAGGCCTCTAGCCGTTCCGCCATGGAAATTGCAGCCGCACGCCACCGGCTTAGCTCTCTCACATCCGCTTCAAGCTCGACGATTCGACGATCTCGGGTGGCCTCGCCTGTTATCCGGCCAAGCCAGCCGATCCCACCACCTGATGCGATTTGATCATTCGTGGCAGTGCGGACCGGATTGAACCGTTGCTTGATGCTCGGGGCGGTTTGCAGCAGAACCAATCCGAGCCCAATGGCAAGCAAAATGCTAAGGCTAAGCCCTCGCATCGGGCGCTTTCGCGAAGAGGTTCTAAACTGACGGGCCATCGCCTGTCTGCTCCATTTGCGCGACCGGAACATTTTGGCCGAGCGGATTTACATCCCGTTTCCCAATCGGAAACATATCAGACTTCAGGCGATAGCACGCCTTTCATCTTCGAATAATTCTCCAACACATGTCCGCACCCGTTTACCACGCATTTCAACGGATCATCTGCGATCATAACAGGGAGTTTGGCTTGTTCGCGGATCACAGTGTCGAGATTACGCAGCAGTGCGCCACCCCCGGTTAGAACGATGCCACGGTCAACAATATCGGCGGCAAGTTCTGGCGGCATGGCTTCAAGCGCGATGCGAACCGCATCCACAATTTCTGTTACCGGCTCACGAAGAGCCTCCGCGACCATTGCTTCGTTAACTTCAGCTTCCTTTGGCACAGCGTCA
>JBCBAO010000417.1:0-1680 GCA_038532405.1 Pseudomonadota bacterium
GGCACGTGTCTGTCGATGGCCGACCGGTATCCCATGGCTCGCTGGATGGTGGATGTCGCGGTTCATATCCCACTTGATATAACGAATGGGATTGTCAGACAGTATTGTATGCAGTTGACCGTAGAGATGATCACAGACCTCAGGCTGCGTCAGGTCCAGCACGTATTGGCCGCGGGACGTGATCTGATCAACGCCCTCGACCCTCAATATCCAGTCTGGATGGGCACGGAAGAGTTCTGAGTCCGGGTTGACCATTTCCGGCTCGACCCAAAGCCCAAATTCCATTCCGAGTCCTGCAACATGATCGATAAGCGGGCTAAGGCCATTGGGATAAACATCTGTGTCCGGATACCAGTCTCCAAGGCCAGCCTCCGCATTGCGGCGGCCCGCGAACCAACCGTCATCTAGAATGAAGCGTTCGGCACCGACCTCAGCGGCAGCCGTCGCGAGGGCAAACAGCTTGTCTTCATCATGGTCAAAATAGACCGCTTCCCATGTGTTGAAATGGACTGGCCGCGGTTTGGAACGTGTACGGTTGTCCAAGATCGTTTGGCGCAGGTGGGCATGAAATTTACGGGACAATGCGCTACGTCCGTTGGGACTGAAGGCCGTATAAAGCGGCGGCGTTGGGTAAACGCCATCCGGTGGAAGGGTGACCTCTCCGGGGAAGACATAGGCACCAAACTGCGCAAAGGACCGCCCATCGCTCAAGCGATCCACCCGAAGGCGGGCGTTTCCGCTCCATCCGAGATGAAATCCGTAACAAGACCCCGCTTGCTCACTTGTTCCGGGCGCTGCCAAGATTAGGCCGGGAAACGTGTCATGGCTGGTGCGCCCGGATCTGTTTTCACGGACATAGCTGCCCTGATACATGGGCACCTCCTCGATATGGAACTCCCCTGCCCATCGGCCCGTGAAACCAAACAAGCGGTCCATTCGCGGATCCACAGGCAAGCATGCAGAGGCGCACCAGTAGATGGATAAATCCGTGTCCCCCTCATTAACAATCTCTGTCTGGCACGTCAGCACATCGCTGTGGGGATTTAAAGCGAGTTTGTGGATAGCCGCGACGCGTGTCGCAGTATCACGGCAAATGAGTTTTATCTCGTTTGCGCCAGCACGTTCGATACGGTCGACCCTAAGAATGCTGGCCCAAGCCTCGCCGGATCTGTGGGCATAGAACCCCGGCGGCCCCAGAAAGCCGGAGCCCGCTTCGTTCAATAGGGATCCTGCAACTTCGGCATCGGCACTGCCCGGGGCGTGTTGGCGAAACCCCATCTGCTTCAATTGACGTCCGTCCGCATTCTTCAGCCTCGGGCCCCAGTAAAGGACGCCAGGTCGGTGGCCAATCCCGCAATCGAGGACGAAACTCGTCTCCTGCCCGGTAAAAGCTATGAATGCCTCATCCACGTCAGACTATGCCCTTCCCCGGCCGCATTCAGATCCAAACCGCCCGCGCGGCAAACTCGCCTAGGGCTAGCGGTTTTGAGCTGCCAATATCAAGGAAAAATGGATGTGAGCGCGGTGGTGCCTTTTGGGTTTAAGCGCTACAACGACCAGACAGATATCAATAAGGTCGCCCGATGCGAACCGTTCCATCCGAACTGAAATTGATCGAGCAAAGACTGCTTTGGCTGTCGGCATGGATCGTCCACCACGCAAATCATATACGCGACAAGG
>JBCBAO010000418.1:0-1662 GCA_038532405.1 Pseudomonadota bacterium
CCGGCCCATCCGGATAAACCGATGGGGCCCCGTGGCGCGCTTCAAGTGTGTCGATAATGTCCGATGTGTCCTGGAGAATTTCATCCCCGGGGCCGGCAACAACCGGAATGACCGGCCAGCCGACTTTCGGCAGAATAATATCGGTATAGATGTCCTTCGTCGCGCCAACTTCACGATACGGAACACCCTTCCAGTTCAGATAGGCGCGCGCTTTGCCGGAAAAATAGCTGACCTTGGCTCCATAGAGCGTGTACATCGTCTCGTATCCCTTTCGACGCTTTCACCCGGGACAATGTTGCCGATCCGCAACGCTGAGAAGCGCTTGGCAGGCCGGACCGCAACGAATTGACCGCCAGCCCTTGTGGCACGGGTCTCTTGCGAACTAAAGCACACGCGTGATCGCGCTTTCGTGAGCGCTTGGGACCCGCCGACCTATTCCGGAGACTTTACCATTTCCAATCCAAGTTTTTTTGCCGCCCGACTGTCGGGCGCAAGCCTCCTTGCCCTGTGCCTGATGGCCCCGGCACTTGCCCAATCCGAGGAAGAGGAAACCGTTCGCCTTGACGAGATCACGGTGACCGCCCAGCGGGTCTCCGAGAATATCCAGGATGTCCCAATCTCAATCACAACCCTGTCCGGCGAAACCCTGGACACATTCGCGGCCGGCGGCGCAGACATTCGGTTTCTCTCGGCCCGTGTACCAAGTGTGGTCGCCGAAAGCTCCTTTGGCCGGTCATTTCCCCGCTTCTATATCCGCGGCATCGGCAATACAGACTTCGATCTGAACTCCACCCAGCCGGTCTCCCTCGTCTATGACGATGTGCCCTATGAGAACCCAATCCTGAAGGGCTATCCGGTGTTTGACATCGCCCAGGTCGAGGTTTTGCGCGGCCCCCAGGGCAGCCTGTTCGGCCGGAACACGCCCGGCGGTATTATCAAATTCGACAGTGTCAAACCGGACGAGACCCCAAGTGGATATGCCCGCGTATCCTGGGGCCGCTTCAACACAGTTGACCTGGAAGCGGCCTATGGCCAGGGCCTTGCCGACGGCCTTTCTTTCCGGGCCTCGGGGCTCTACCAGCGCCGGGATGATTATGTCGACAACACCTTCACCGGCGAAGAGGATGCCCTTGAGGGATACGAAGAATTTGCCGGCCGCCTACAGCTCCTTGCCGAGCCGACGGACACGTTCAAAACACTGCTCAATCTCCACGGGCGAACAACCGATGGAACAGCAAGGGTGTTCCGCGCGAATATCATTGATGCCGGAGAGCGGGGCCTTGGCGAAAACTTTGACCGGGACGCGGTCTCCCTTGATGGCCTGAACGACCAGGACCTTGACGCCTATGGCGTAAACCTCACCACAAATTGGGCCATCACCGATACAGTGGAGCTGACCTATATTTTCGGGTTCGAAACCGCGCAAATTGCCTCCCGCGGCGACGTTGATGGCGGCTCCGGCGCTGCCTTCCTGCCGTCAGGCTCCACACCCGGCATTATCCCGTTCGCGTCGGAAAGCGCCGGCAATGTCGATGACCTTGACCAGTTCACCCATGAGGTTCGCCTCGCCTATGATGCCGGCGGCCCTTTGCGGGTCCAGGCCGGTCTCTTCGTTTTCAACGAGGATGTGCAGATCACGTCCGAGAGCTTTAACAGTCTTGC
>JBCBAO010000419.1:0-1656 GCA_038532405.1 Pseudomonadota bacterium
ATGTTCAGGGAGTTTGCCGTTGTGATGAACATAACGTCGGACAGATCGTAATCGACTTCCAGATAGTGGTCGTTGAACGTGGCGTTCTGTTCTGGATCCAGCACTTCGAGGAGCGCTGAAGCCGGATCGCCGCGATAATCCATGCCAAGCTTGTCGATCTCATCGAGGAGAAACAGAGGATTGCCGGATTTCGCCTTTTTCATCGACTGGATCACCCGTCCCGGCATTGAACCGATATAAGTTCGGCGGTGGCCACGGATCTCGGACTCATCGCGCACGCCGCCAAGCGCGACGCGGACAAAATCACGCCCCGTCGCCCGGGCAATCGACTTGCCGAGGGAGGTCTTTCCAACACCCGGCGGGCCAACAAGGCAAAGGATGGGGCCGCGCATCTTGTCGGTTCGCTTTTGGACCGCAAGGTATTCGAGGATCCGTTCCTTGACCTTCTCCAGGCCATAATGGTCTGCGTCCAATATGGCTTCGGCTTCGTCGAGGTCGGTAGAGATCTGCTTGCGATTGCCCCAGGGCAGCGACACGAGCCAATCGAGATAGTTCCGCACAACCGTCGATTCAGCTGACATCGGGCTCATCTGGCGCAGCTTGCGCATCTCGCCATCGGCCTTGGTTCGGGCCTCTTCAGACAATGGCGTCTCGCGCAGTTTGTCCTCAAGCTCGGCCAACTCATCGCGGTCACCGCCATCCTGCTCTCCAAGCTCACGCTGGATCGCCTTCATCTGCTCATTGAGGTAATATTCGCGCTGGGTCTTCTCCATCTGTCGTTTCACGCGATTTTTGATCTTACGCTCCATTTGGAGCATGCCCATCTCGCCTTCCATTTGGGAGAAGACTTTCTCCAGGCGCTCTTTGACGCTGGAGATTTCCAACAGCTCCTGCTTGTCAGCGAGTTTGATCGACAGCTGGGCCGCTACTGTATCGGCCAGTTTTCCAGGCTCTGTGATCTTTGTAATGGTCGCAACGGAATCCGGCTGGATCTTCCGGTTGAGCTTCACGTAATTCTCGAATTGATCAACGACGGCGCGCATCAGCGCGTTCAAATCGTCTTCCCCTGCCGCCTCGGTTTCCAGAAGCGCCACATCCGCATCGAAATATTCTCCGCGATCATTCAGCTGCTGCAATCGCGCCCGGGACTGGCCCTCGACCAGGACCTTTACAGTCCCATCCGGCAGTTTCAGCAATTGCAGGATCGAAGCAACGGTTCCGATTGGATAAATATCATCGGCTCCGGGATCGTCGATGGACGGATCTCGCTGGGCGACAAGCATGATCTCATTCTCGCCCTCCTCCACCATTTCCAAGGCCCGAACGGACTTGTCACGGCCGACAAAAAGCGGGGCCACCATGTCCGGAAACACCACAATGTCGCGCAACGGCAAAACGGGAAGGGTCTTCAGGGTCGACATATCATTCTCCTCGGCACCACAGTCCCGTGGCGCGATACTCGGGGGCTTCTGAAAGCCAGAAGCAAACTTAGACCCGATATTTGGCGATGACGGCTGGCCGCTTCAAGCCGAAACTGCGTTTATCAGGACGCTTCTTCGGTTTTTGGTGTTTCAGCGTGGACATAAAGGGGCGTAGCATTGCCCTCTACGACCTCACCATTGACAACGACTTCAGATACACCGCGCAAATTCGGCA
>JBCBAO010000420.1:0-1627 GCA_038532405.1 Pseudomonadota bacterium
CACGTTCCTCCGGCACATCCGGCGATCCGTATTCATCGACCCAGGAGGCTCCAGCCAAAAGCAGATGGTAGCGCAGCATCTCGAGCAGAGGGACTTGCACGACAACGGCACGCCAGAGATCCGGACGCTGAGTCAGCATCACACCCATCAAGAGGCCACCATTTGACCCACCCATAATCCCGAGGTGCTCAGGGCTCGTAATCCCCTGACTTATAAGGTTTTCAGCCACAGCAATAAAGTCGTCATAGATGCGTTGGCGATTGCCCTTAAGGCCGGCCTGGTGCCAATCTGGCCCAAACTCTCCGCCCCCGCGAATATTTGCGAGGACATAGGCCCCGCCCTGTTCCAGCCAAAGCTTGCCCGTAACGGGCGAGTAGCTTGGCGTAAGTGAAATCTGGAACCCACCATATCCGTAGAGGAGCGTCGGCGTTGTCCCATCCAGGGGAATATCTGCGCGGTGGACAATGAAATAAGGGACCTTCGTGCCATCGGCCGAGATCGCTTCGAACTGCTGAACCGTTAGCCCCTCAGCCTCAAACTTGGCCGGTACGGATTTGAGCGTTGAGACGGTGCCAGCCTCCGTATTATAGGCCAGGAGCGAATCTGGGGTGAGAAAGCCCTCATAGTTTAAGAAAGCGGTGGCGGCTTTGCGGTCTGCGAAAGCAAGACTTGCCTGACCCGCCCCCGGCAAGTCGAGCGGCGTTGTCTGCCAGCCGTCTTCTGTGCGTTCCAAACGCAGGATCTTGCCGACAACATTGTCATTAATGGCGATTAATGCAGTGTCCCCTGCCGTAGAAACGCGCTCGAAGCTCTGCCGCGCGGTTGGGCGAAAGACGAGATCGACGCTCGGCAGCGCTCCGTTTGTGAGAAAAAGGTCAAGATCGAAGGAAACCACGTCTCCGGACTTAAACGCCGTATCTTGCCCTTCGGGTTCCCAGTCTTGCTGGAGAGACACAAGCAATTGACCCTTATACACATCGCCGGGGCTTGAGCGCGGGGGGACTGGCAGTTTCACCGGCACATCGTCCGCGCCGATCAGATAGTAGCTGGAGGTGAAGAAGGTATCGGCTTCAACCACGCCCTGATGAACCCGTCCGTCGACCCGTTCTATGGTGAACGGCCAAACGCCAACATCGGTCTTCTCGCCTGCGACAAGCGGTTTGGCCTCTTCCAGCGGTGTTCCCCGCGTCCAGCGTTTGACAATCGAGGGATAGCCAGACTCGGTTAGCGTTGATCCGTCGCCGCCCCAATCGGTGCCAACCAGCAACGTATTTGCATCGGCCCAGGCAACACCCTGTTTCGCTTCAAATGTTTCAAATCCACCCTCGACCCAGGTTTTGGTTTCAAGGTCGAACTCGCGTTGAATGACAGCGTCCTTTCCACCGTCGGAGAGCGCGACCATACATAAGGTTTTCGCTCCATCCTCAGGCTTGAAACAATCCACGCCCTTAAAAACCCAATTGGCCTCCTCCTCTGCCGCGAGGGCATCGAAATCAATCACGGTTTCCCAAGCGGGCTCATCTCCTGAGTAACTTTCAAGTGTTGCGCGGCGCCAGAGCCCGCGAACATGGGTCTCATCCTGCCAGAAATTATAGACGAGCCCGTCGCGAATGGTGCCATAGGGGAT
>JBCBAO010000421.1:0-1622 GCA_038532405.1 Pseudomonadota bacterium
CAAAGCCTTACAGGCATCCGGGAAAGCCGAGCGGCCATTGTGAATGACACCCCAGACATCGCAAAGAATAGCTCCATAGCGATCTGCAATATCGCCAAGCCCTGGCAAAAGCTCCGGTGTCGTCGTCATGCCCCGCTGTTAAACCGGGGGTGCCCAAGGGTCAAATAAACCATGGCAGCACCGATAGGAGCAGGCTAAAGGTCAAGGCATGGCACATAGAGGTCCAGTCCAAACAGCTGCCCGGCACCTCGTTTTGATGGCGGACAATCCACAATCGACCGGACGCGGGCGGTTCTTGTGCGCAATCGGCGCGATTCTAGCGGTCTTTCTGGCAGCAAGCCTTGCCGCCTATTTTGCTGGACGTCCCTATATCGGCGCTTGGGCCTCGCTGGCACTCTTTGTGATGACGCTCAGCTCCGGCGTTCTCGTTGCCCAGGGCTTCTATGCGTTGGAAGGCCTCTATGAACAATGCGGGCGTGACCTGGACGCCGGTGAGATCGCGGCGCGCCTCAGGGCAGGCCAATCAGCCCCGCGGCCATTCGTGCTCTACCTGCGCCCCTTCGCCTCGACCGACGCGATGGCAGAAACGCAAACCCGTGCGGTTCGCATCGACACCGGCACGGCACACTTGGCGATCTCGACGAAC
Organism: Pseudomonadota bacterium; assembly: GCA_038532405.1. GTDB lineage: Bacteria > Pseudomonadota > Alphaproteobacteria > Caulobacterales > Hyphomonadaceae > CALLCD01. Next base: position 647 of record JBCBAO010000421.1, read on the forward strand.
CGGCTTGAATTTGAAAGTCAGATTGAAAAGGCAGCCCGTGCGTTTGGCACCATGGTCGGCCTCGGCGAACCTTTGGAACATGAAGGTGCTGGCCGTATCGAAGTTGATGATACCGATTGGCAGGCCTTGGTTGAAAAACTCATGAACCAGGCCCGCTTGATTATCCTCCTGCCGTCCCCCACCGGCGGAACACGGTGGGAAGTTAGCCAGCTCTTAGCATCCAATCTGATGACCAAGACGATTGTTATAGATCCACCGAACCGCGCCTCGGATCGACAGGATTATGACCCCGTTGACGAATGGAACCACACAATCGAGATTTTTCAGGCTGAAGGGTACACACTGCCGCCCGATGCCCCCGACGGCCAGCTTGTCTATTTCGGCGAACACCGCACGCCCCAGGATATCGCGAAGCTCTCTCTTGACGATGTTCAGCAAATGCGGCGATTCATGAAACGGGCCGTCGCAAACGCTGCCGCTGCCCAACCAAGATGAGGGGACCATAATGCGGGGCATCTCCAACGCTGTTCTATCTCTAACAGCCATGGCGCTTTCCAGTCTGACAACCTATCTCACATTCTTTGATGCGCGGTATACGCTGACCGAAGCGATTGCAGACGTTACCATACAGGTGCAAAGCGGCGGCTCATCTTCAGGCGATCGCATCGAAGGGTATTATCGGTATTTCCCAACCTTCAACATCATCCTCTCAAATCGTGGCACGCGGCCGATTGTTATCTCAGATCTCGATATGCTGCGTGTTGAACAAGACGGCTCTTGCGCCGACGCCGTCGCCGATGAGAAGATTTTTGTGCCGACGTTTGAGACGATTATCGTGGAACCGGGGACTGTTCGCCCCTTCAAACTGGAAACGGCCCTGCCCTCCATCGACCGTGATACAACTGTTGGCATCCCCTTCGATCTCACGGGTGAAACGGCAAAATGGTGCTTTGAATGGACCCTGTTTGACCCGAAC
>JBCBAO010000422.1:0-1491 GCA_038532405.1 Pseudomonadota bacterium
CGAACTACCGGCCGCAGTTTTACTTCCGCACGACGGATGTGACGGGGGTTGTGACCCTGCCGGCGGACAAGGAAATGGTTCTGCCTGGGGACAACCTCAAATTCGACGTCGAGCTGATCCAGCCGATCGCCATGGACCAGGGCCTGCGCTTTGCGATCCGTGAAGGCGGGCGCACGGTGGGGGCCGGCGTGGTCTCTGCGATTAAGAAATAAAATCCGGTCCGCCCCGCGGAGCAATCGGTCCAGTGGACCGATTGCAGGATTTTATTGCCCCGGCAGGGGCTAGCGCTTCCCAGAGCAGGCAGGGGCGGGGCGCTTTCCAGAGCCGGCGGGCCAGAGCCGGCGGGGGCTGGCACTTAGGAGCCCCAGTTTACAGAACATAGAAACAGCCGCATCCTCTCCGGATGCGGCCTTTTTTCTTTCTAATCCGCTTTTTCGAGGCTGTCGCAGTGCGTCTCTACTGATCCATTGGCTCTGTGGTTCAATCCCGCCGCCTTTGCTCCCGGATCACGCCGCGAAAGGTTCCCTCGCCGCGGCTGGAGGGCAGGGGGAGGACGACATTATTGACCTCGTAAAAACAATCTATGAACCGGGATGACCGGTCACAGGGATCGCGCTCGGTTGCTCTTTTCAGCTCGCGTTCAAATTGGGTTGTTTCCGGATGGCTGGCGCACCCCGCGAGCAGGCAAACCACCAGCACGCCTATTGCGGTATGTTTCATATCCCGATTGAGAGACGTCATGACTTAAACATGGGCGCTGGGTGCCGGCCGGTCAATCCGTCCCGCCGCAAGGCATTAAAGGGAGAGGAGAAAAAAGGCTGGCACAAGGAGGTAGAGCGCGATGCTCGCAAACAGAATGGCGCGCACCCACCTGGCTTTGAACCGCCGGATCAGCAGGACCATGAGGCCAAGGCCCAGCACGCCCTCGAAAATGGAGAAGATGCCGCCATGATGATCTCGGTCCCAATAGGAGACCGGTGAGGCAAAGCGCCAGTCCGAGAGGGGCCAGAAGTGTTCATGGGCGTCGTCATTATGTAGGGGAAAATCGCCGGCGAGGTGGGTGAGGGCCGCCAGGCAGAAGAGCGCCGGTAGAGCTTGCCAGACGGCCCGGCCATCGACTGGACGAACAAGGACAAGGCTGGCAGCCAGCCCGGCCAGATAGAGCGGTATAGAGTTTCCGATGGCGGTATAGGTTTGCCAAGGCTCCGACCAGTAGGTTTCGTTCCAGAGCGTGCTTTGGGGGATGCCGGTTAGGATGGCGAAGGCAAAAAGGACATAGATAGCAAGGTCCGGCACGAGTGAGCCGGCGATGACGGCCGTATTCCGACGTTTGCTGCCGGGCCTTGCGAAAAGCGCCGCCGCGACGAGGAGGTGGGTTTGGGTCATCATGCCTGTTGCAGCTTTATGCGGTTGTAGGACCCGAGACAATCTTCTCCGGGGAGAATCGGTTTGACGATATCTCTGGGGTTGATAGAGATGGTTGTGCACATG
>JBCBAO010000423.1:0-1491 GCA_038532405.1 Pseudomonadota bacterium
TGCAGAACGCAGCCTGTTCGACCTCGCTGAGCGTGGCTCGACCGGCAAGAACTTCATCCATTTCAGCGAAGCGATGGCTGAATCGCTCATAATGGCGGAAGCCGCTTTTCAGCGGGAAGGCAAGATTGCCGGCATCGCAACTCATCTGGAGGATCTTGACCACAAGCTGGGTGGTCTTCACCGGTCGGACTTAGTCATTCTCGCCGGCCGCCCGTCCATGGGGAAAACGTCACTTGCGACAAATGTTGCGTTCAACGCAGCCCATGCCTGGCGAGGCGAAACTCAGGATGATGGTACCAAGAAGACCGTCGACGGAGCGAGAGTCGCCTTCATTTCTCTTGAAATGTCGAGTGAGCAGCTTGCCACGAGGATCCTGGCCGAGCGGACAGGGATCATGTCCCACCGGATCCGGCAGGGGGATTTTGATAAGCAAGAGTTCGAAAAGCTTCGCGAAGCGATCGAGGAGCTGCAAAACATTCCTTTGTTTATCGATGACAAGGGCGGGCAATCGATAAGTGAAGTGTCAGCCCGTGCGCGCCGGCTCCACCGATCCCAAGGCATCGATCTGATCATCATCGATTACTTACAGCTGCTGCAGGGGTCTCTGAAATCGCAAGGCAACCGCGTTCAGGAGATTACGGAGATCTCCATGGGGCTGAAAACTCTGGCCAAAGAGCTGAATGTGCCCGTTATTGCCCTGTCGCAGCTCAGCCGTCAGGTTGAGCAGAGAGACGACAAGCGGCCGCAATTGTCTGATCTGCGGGAGTCTGGATCGATCGAGCAGGACGCCGATGTCGTCGCCTTCGTTTACCGGGAATCTTACTACCTAGAGCGGGCCGAACCGCAGAACGACCCAAACGACGCCAACTCGGCAGAGAAGTGGCAACGTTGGCGGGATCGCATGGACCAGGTTTACGGCACAGCCGAAGTTATCATCGGCAAGCAGCGTCACGGACCGATCGGCAAGGTCGTTCTCGCATTCGACGCCAACGTCACGCGGTTTGGGAATCTTGATCGGAACTCATCAGATGATGATGACTTCTAGGTCGGATTGGCCTAGTGGCCTTGGGTCATGTTCACACGTCCCAGGGCGACAATTAATCTGAATGCTGTCGTCTCCAATTGGCGGGCGCTCCATGAATTAACGAATGGCGGCGAGGTGGCCGCTGTCGTGAAGGCCAACGCTTACGGTCACGGGGCAGAGCAGGTTTCCACTGCTCTATTGCACGCAGGCTGCCACCGGTTCTTCGTCGCCACGATTGATGAAGCAGTCGAATTGCGCGCCTTCTTGGGACGTGGGCCTCAGATCCTGATACTCGATGGTGTCTTCGATCCAGACCTCCCACTGGCTGCCCGACACCAGCTAACACCCGTTTTGAATTCCATGCTCCAAGTCAAAGCATGGGCGTCGTCGCCAGCATCTGATGGGCACGCGGCCGTGATTCATATCGACACGGGGATGAAGCGATTGGGGGTCCCGCCATCAGAGTG
>JBCBAO010000424.1:0-1472 GCA_038532405.1 Pseudomonadota bacterium
CAAGGCGGATGGTGAGGTCAAAATCGGTGGGCATCAGGCGTCGTGCGCCTCGATCGTTTCGATAATGACAGCGCTCTATTTCCATGTCCTCAAACCGCAGGACAGGATCGCGGTAAAGCCCCATGCATCACCAGTTTTCCACGCCATGCAGTACCTTATGGGCAACCAAACGCGCGAAAAATTGGAGGCCTTTCGAGGGTTTGGAGGCGCTCAGTCCTATCCGAGCCGAACAAAAGACACGGACGATGTCGATTTCTCAACGGGATCGGTTGGGTTGGGCGTCGCGATTACGGCGTTTGCTTCGACCATACAAGACTATCTTGCCGCCAAGCCATGGGCCAATCAGCGCAAACTCGGCCGGATGGTCGCTCTGGTCGGCGACGCGGAGCTTGACGAAGGCAACATCTACGAAGCCCTTCAGGAGGGTTGGAAACATGATCTGCGAAACACATGGTGGATCATAGACTATAACCGCCAGAGCCTTGATGGTGTTGTCCATGAAGGGCTTTGGGAGAAAATCGACGCCATCTTCAAAGCATTTGGTTGGAGAACCGTCGTCCTTAGGCATGGTGTCCTCCAACGCGAAGCGTTCGAAGAACCGGGCGGCGAAGCCCTGAAAGCCTGGATTCAATCGTGTAAAAACCCAGACTATTCCGCGCTTGCTTACCAAGGCGGCACCGCTTGGCGCACACGTCTCATGAACGATATCGGCGACCAGGGGGCCGTTACCGCGCTGCTCGATCGGCGCAGTGATGGGGAACTGGCAACCCTTATGAATAATCTGGGTGGGCAGTGTATCCAAACCCTGACAGATGCTTTTGACGCGATTACAGACGATCAGCCTACGGTGTTTCTGGCTTATACGATAAAGGGTTGGGGCACACCCCTTGCCGGACATAAAGACAACCATGCAGGCTTGATGAATAAAACCCAAATGGCGGAGTTCAGATCCGATATGGGTGTCCCGCAGGGCGAAGAGTGGAGCCCTTTCGCGACGGTAAAAGATGTACCGGCCTTGAAAGCATTCCTCGCAGATGTCCCGTTTTTCAAACCGGGTCCGCGCAGATACACTGCACCGGAGGTCCCCTCCCCCGGCCCCATCTTCCTAAATGACAGGACAGGTTCAACCCAAGCCGGGTTCGGCAAGATTTTGGACACATTGGCGAAATCCGATCTTCCGCTTGCGGACCGTATTCTAACGACGTCTCCCGATGTAACGGTTTCAACAAATCTTGGACCATGGGTCAATCGCCGGTCCCTGTATGCCCGTGAGGCCAAGGCGGATACCTTTCGCGACGAGCGAATTCCATCTGCTCAAAAATGGCTGTTCTCACCGCAAGGCCAGCATGTCGAGCTCGGCATTGCAGAAATGAACCTTTTCTTGCTTCTCGGCGCTGCAGGCCTGTCCCATTCTCTCTTTGGAGAACGATTGATCCCGATCGGAACCGTTTACGACCCCTTTATTGCGCGAG
>JBCBAO010000425.1:0-1410 GCA_038532405.1 Pseudomonadota bacterium
CCCCCCCCCCCCCCCCCCCCCCCCCCCCCCCCCCCCCCACCCCCCCCCCCCCCCCCCCCCCCCACCCCCCCAACAACACTCTTTCCCTACACGACGCTTCCGATCTGCAATGGCTGGTGACAGCACGGAAACAGAACACCGTCGCCGTGATGATGACGCAATATGCGAGCCAGCTTGAACGGACCCGCACTGGTAAAACCATCGTAGAGGCCGTGCCAACGCAGGTTCTTCTCCCCAACATTCGTGCCAATGCCGAGGACTACCGGATGCTCAATCTCTACCAGAAAGAGCTGGATACGCTTCTCAGCACAGGCACGAACTCTCGCTTGGCGCTCATTCGAGATGACCAAGGATCAGTCGTCGTGGACGCAGACCTAAGCGCCCTTGGCAACAACCTGACCATCCTCGGCGGGATGGAGGCAGGTGAAAAACTCGTCGGCTCCGATTACCGGGATCGGCCAGACTTTTGGAGGCTCCAACAATGAAGAAATTGATCGGTATTCTACTGCTGTCCGTGATCGCAGGTTGCGCGGACTATCAAGAGCCACAAGCCAACTGCTTCAGCTTTGTGTCGCGCGGTCCTGCAGCTCATGACTGCTCTTTCGACGCTCTTGGCGGTCCTGATCTGCTGGATTTGGAGGACATTGCCAATGAGTAAGCTCACCGTCGCAGCGCTGTTGCTGGTCGGTGTCTCAACCAGCGCACTTGCCCAGGGCGTGCCGGTTGTGGATTCCGGTCTCACGGCCCGCGACATCATCGAAACGGCTGATCGCGAGGCTGACCTTGCGGTGCAAGGTGACACCCTTGCTGTCGAAGAGTCCATTTCAGAGATTGAACGCGAACAGCTTTCGGTACTCGACGCCATTCTCGATGCGCAGACCAGCTTTGACGCTGGCGGCGTTGCGATATCGGGAATGATCTCTGGCCTTGAAGACGGCAGCGGAGATGCGGATAGGTCTGTAGAGGCGGTCTATGGGACCGCTGACCTCGATCCCAACCCCGCTGGCGATCAAATGTTCGGCGATGCCGCTGAGAATATCGAGCAGCTTATCATCCGCGTAGCACAGGAAACCCATGGTCATCCGGGCGTCGGCGCGGCGGGCCTGTCTGTCGTACAATGGCGGGCCTTGATCCAAGCGCTGATTTGGCAGGAAAGCCGGTTCGTGATCCGGGCCGAAAGCCCGGTCGGAGCCTATGGCCTGACGCAGATCATGCCGGGAACGGCGGGCGATCTGGGTATCTTCCCTGAGTATCGAAACAGCCCTTACCTCCAAGTCGAAGGCGGGGCGCGGTATCTGGCACAACAGCTCGCCCGCTTTGACGGCAACATTATCTTCGCGCTTGCCGCCTATAACGCTGGCCCGGGCCGCGTGATCGAGTACAGCGGCGTGCCGCCGTTCCAAGAGACGC
>JBCBAO010000426.1:0-1396 GCA_038532405.1 Pseudomonadota bacterium
AATACCTGCCTGCCACGCTTGCCGCCGAGGATGGCACCGTCTCCGGTGCTGTCACTGTAGAGGAGACCGGTATCAGCCTTTATCAAAACAGTGTTTGCGTTGGCAGTCACCGATTGCTGGCTGATGAACCGCCGGCCATCGGCGGAAATGACACCGGGCCCGATCCCTATGATTATGTGACAGCGGGGCTGGGCGCGTGTACGAGCATCACCTTGCGTATGTATGCAAATCGCAAAAAATGGCCGCTCGATAGAATTCGCGTTCGCCTATCCCACGCCAAAGATTATGCGGCCGACTGCGAGGCCTGTGATCCAGACAGCAAAGTTGATATCTTCGAGCGAATTATCGAACTCGACGGAAATCTCGATCCAGATCAAAGGCACCGGCTGCTAGAGATTGCCGACAAATGCCCTGTTCACCGCACCTTGGAGAGCATTGCCCATGTTCGGACACGTTTAGAGTAGGGATCGCCTTACTTCCGCCTCTTCCCTAAATGCATTTTAATGAGCAAATGGAATGCGGTAGGCTAAATAGAAACAAGGCGCTAACGCAGCGTCGCATGGAAATAGGATTATGAGTATGACAGCTTTTGGCAAATTGGGTCAGTCGGTTACAGCAGCGCTCGTCGGCGGCGTTGCCGTCGGAGCCCTAACCCTGGGGCCGCAATGGTCGCCAACGGCGGACGCAAATCCCATTTCCATTGAAGCACCTGGTGGTGCGCCGGTTACATTTGCGGACTTGGTGGAACGGGTTAGCCCTGCCGTTGTCAGCGTTAATGTGCGCGGCGAGCAGGAGGTGGGCAATACAGCGAATGTGGACCGGTTCCTGGAACAATTCCGCGGTATGCCGGGCTTTGAAGACTTTATGGAGCGCCGCCGCGAGGAGCTTGAGGAAAATGGCCCTGAAACGCGTGAGACCCGCGCACTTGGGTCTGGCTTCTTTATCTCTCCGGATGGACACGCAGTCACCAATAACCACGTCATCGCTGGCGCAACGGAAATACAATTGACATTGTCCGACGGCCGCGAACTCGATGCTGAGCTTGTCGGCACGGATCCCGATACCGATTTGGCCGTTATCAAGGTTACTGAGCCTGGCGTTTATCCCTATGTCGAGTTTGAGAGCGCGGACAATATGCGCGTGGGTGACTGGGTTGTTGCACTCGGCAATCCGTTTGGTCTCGGCGGTACGGCGACGGCGGGTATCATCTCCGCGGATGGACGGAATTTGGGTGCCGGCTCCCAATATACGGATTTCCTTCAAATTGACGCATCGATCAATCGGGGGAACTCCGGCGGGCCGACTTTCGATTTGAATGGGCGCGTTGTTGGCGTGAACACGGCGATTTTCTCTCCGACCGGCGGCTCGGTTGGAATTGGCTTTGCCATTCCTGCGG
>JBCBAO010000427.1:0-1223 GCA_038532405.1 Pseudomonadota bacterium
ACGGGGCTGGGCCGGGTTTGGGCGTATCAAACCGATGGCCAATTCAGACACACCTTCCTGTGGCGCGTCTCCCTTGGAAGGTTCCTGCGAAGGGGGCGCTACAGCTTCGACCTCGCCGATCAATGCGGATAGCCCCTTGCCCAAACGGCTTGGTTTTCCCTTCGGGTCAATATTCATGATTAGGCAGCTCGCAATTGGCGTTCGCGTTGGAGAACTTCGGACGCAAGGCGGATATACGCCTCGCTGCCTGGACAACGATAATCATAAAGGAGTGCGGGTTTGCCGAAGGATGGCGCTTCGGACAAACGTACATTTCGAGGAATGACGGTTGTGTAGACCTTGGAGCCAAAGAACCCGCGAACCTCATCGGCGACCTGGTCAGACAGATTGTTCCGCCGGTCATACATGGTTAGAACGACCCCTTGTATTTCGAGCTCCGGATTGAGCCCCGTCCGAACAACCTCAATCGTGCGGAGCAATTGACTTAAGCCCTCCAAAGCCAGGAACTCACATTGAAGCGGAACAAGCAAAGCGTGGGCAGCTGTCATGGCATTCAGGGTGAGCGCCGACAGAGATGGTGGGCAATCGATCAGGATAAAGTCGTATCCATTTTCCGCAGATCGATCGACGAAGGAGCGGATAGCATCCCGCAAACGATAGGACCGCCTTGGGTCAGCTGCCAACTCGGTCTCGACGCCGGCAAGGTTTTCGTCCCCCGGAACAATATCCAAGCGCGGCACGATTGTGCCAAGAACCGCATCCTCCAGGGGAACGCCATCTACGACGAGATCATAGCTCGTCAGTGTGCGTTCCGGCCGCGTGATTCCAAGACCGGTGGAGGCATTGCCCTGGGCATCAAAATCAATGACCAGCACCTTTCGTCCAACGGCAGCTAAAGCCGTTGCGAGATTGATGGACGTTGTTGTTTTTCCCACCCCGCCTTTTTGGTTCGCAATGGCAAGAATACGTGTCCTCGTTTCAGTCATGTGAAACCCCCGACAATTTTAGAATAATACCGGACCCACCGCTGCGCCCAGGAATCGCCTGTGAGACGAATGTCCACCTTGCGGCGGCTGCAGTCAATTCTTCTTTCCACTGGGCTCCCTTGTGAAAGAGCGCAAATGCCCCCTCGGACATCCATGGCGATGCCATGGACAAGAGCTTTGGCAATGGCGCCAGGGCGCGGGCCGTTACAACATCTACGCCTCGCACCATACATGTTT
>JBCBAO010000428.1:0-1155 GCA_038532405.1 Pseudomonadota bacterium
GCGTCTCCCCTTTGCCACGCAACCGAGTGCTCTGGCGTCTTCGTCGCATCGCCGGAAATGAGGAAGCGACCGGCGCGGCGGATATGAAAGCTCTTTATGTAGAGGACGCCCCAATGGGGTTCTTTGCGTCCCGCCCCGACGGCACGATTACCTATGCCAACAACTGGCTGCGCGAGACCATTGGGCTGCCGGAAACCGCCAAAAACGTTCGCCTTGACGACATTATGCGACCCGAATTCGTGAAATTGCTGCGCCGGGAGCGAAAATCCGGCGCACCTGGACGTGCAGATATTCGGTTGCGCGCCCGGGACGGCGTTGAGGTTCCCGTACAGACTTTGACAACCTGGAGCGGCCGCGGTGCCGATGCGGCCGGCCGAACAATTGTCATTGCAAATGCACAGACATTTATGGGCAGCGATGATCGCTTGACCGCCTTGTCCGCCAGCCGGCCACCGCGTCCGGATAGCGATCCAATGTTCGACGATGCACCATTTGGTGCCCTTCGCCTGGAAGGCGGGGCGTTGGAAGGGGCGATCATTCTGGATACAAATCGCGCGTTGATGACCCTGACCGATGGACGCGCGACGCCGGGCGGAAAATTTTCCGATCTGTTCGTTGCAGATGAGGGCGAAGAGGCGCTGCAGGCCCGTCTGCTTGACGCCATTGATAAGCCCGTCGAACTCAAGCTTGCTGGCGAAGAAACCAAAAATGTAAATGTCTTCGTTACTTTGGATCTGCAGGGCCGACCATCAGTCGCCTATGTGATTGATATGACCGAGCAGAAGCAGCTGGAGTTGCGCCTTGCCCAGGGCGAGAAAATGCAGGCTATCGGCCAGCTCGCCGGCGGCGTTGCCCATGATTTCAACAATGTGCTGACCGGGATTATTCTGAACGCCGGCAAACTGATGATGCGTCATCCCGTGGGCGATCCAAGCTATGTCGAGCTAAAGCTGATAGACGATCTTTCCCACCGCGCCGCAGAACTTGTGAATATGTTGCTCGCCTATGCCCGGCAGCAAACTTTCAAGCGGGAAGTCTTAAACATCACCGACACATTGTCGGAGTTCTATATTCTGCTTCGACAATTGGTCGATGAGCGCATTGACCTCGATGTTGAGCATGGCCGTGATTTGCCGCGGATCAAAGCGGATAAGA
>JBCBAO010000429.1:0-923 GCA_038532405.1 Pseudomonadota bacterium
TCCACATGGACGATGCCTATGCAAAGACAACGGCCTTTGGGCAGCGGATCGCCCATGGTGCACTTACGGCGTCCTATATCTCCGGAATTCTCGGCAACAATCTGCCAGGTCCCGGCGCAATTTTCACAGGCCTCTCCATGCGCTTTCGCCGCCCGGTTTTTATAGGTGACGAGGTGACCGTGCGTGCCGAAGTTGCCGAAAAGATCGACCGTGGCAACCGCGTTACGCTTAACGTATCCTGCGTGGTGAATGGCAAGCGTGTGATCACCGGTGAAGCTCAAGTTGTTGCGCCCACGCGGGAAGGTTAGCGCCGCAGATGCCGGTTTATGCCGACTATCGTGAACTTCCCGGCGAGGCACGCGGCCTTGCCGTGGCGCTTGGCAATTTTGACGGCATCCATGCCGGCCATCGCGCGGTGCTTGCCGCAGCCAACGCAACGGGCCATGGGCTTGCCGTAGCAACGTTCGAGCCGCCCCCACGCGCATTGTTTCGCCCGCAGGACCCGCCATTCCGCATCTTCCGGCCCGAGCGGCGAAATGAAGCTCTATTGGCACTTGGTGCGACGGCCGTATTTGAACTTCCCTTCAATACCGATATGGCGGCGATGACCGATGAAGCTTTTGCCCGCGACGTGATTGCAGACGGTTTGGGCGCAGCCCACGTAGCCGTTGGCTTCGACTTTCGGTTCGGCCGTGGGCGAATGGGGGATGCAGCGCGCCTCGCCTCCCTTGGTCGCGCCCTCGGGTTCGGCGTGAGTATTGTCGATAAGATTGAGGGACTTGGCGACAAAGCGTCTTCCACAGCCATGCGCCAGGCCCTGCGGGCCGGGGAACCGGAAAAAGCTGCTGAACTTCTCGGTCACCCTTGGATTGCCGATGGAATTGTCGAGCATGGCGAGAAACGTGGACGCACAATCGGTTTTC
>JBCBAO010000430.1:0-911 GCA_038532405.1 Pseudomonadota bacterium
ATGATGCGGTGCGCCTGACGCCGCCTTTACAGATGACGCTCGAAAAATCCCTCGCTTACATCCAGGACGATGAATTGGTGGAGGTGACGCCGGACAGTATTCGCCTGCGCAAAGTTCACCTTGACCCCCATGAGCGCAAGCGTGCGGCGAAATCGGCCGCGGCCGGATAGGCCTTGGGCAAACAGACGCCAGATCCGGACGCCATTCGCCCCGATTTCGACCTGGAGATGACTGCCGAGGCGTTTGAAGCCTGGTATTGGCCGAAAGCGGAGCTGGAGCGGATCTGCGCGCTGCTTCAGCTTTCCAAGGCTGGATCGAAGGCAGAGTTGCGCGCTGCCATCGCTCACCGGCTGGCCAATCCAGATACGCCGGCCCCGCGCCGTAGGCCGAGGACAAGGGATGATTTTAACTGGCGAACCGCTGACCTGACGCCCGATACCCTCATCACCTCGTCAATCACGTTCGGACCCAATGTGCGCGGGTTCTTCAAGGCCGAGATTGGCAAGCATTTTTCCTGTCATGGCGACTTTATGGATTGGGTGCGTGCCAATTCCGGCGCGCGCCTCAGGGATGCTGTCGCCGCCTGGTATATGCTGGAGCGCCGCAAGGATGACCCTGGCTTTCGCCGTGAGATCGCTGAGCACAATAATTTCCTGCAATATTTAAGGGACTTCCAGGACGCCTATCCCGATCGATCGCTTGAAGATGCCAAGGCCTGTTGGGACCAAAAGAAAATCCGGCCTGCGGTTGGGGGCAAGGTTCTTTTCGATCCCACGGATGTGCGCTTTTTACCCGGCATTTGACGGGCACTGGCCTAGTTCTCGGCCACGGGGACAAGGGCGGGGGAGCCGCGCAGTTTCGTCCAGGCCAAAAGGTTCACCACGCCGAGTAACAGGATGACGCCATAGAAG
>JBCBAO010000431.1:0-793 GCA_038532405.1 Pseudomonadota bacterium
GTGAACTTTGCGCAGGCGAATACTGTCCGGCGTCACCTCCACCAATTCATCGTCCTGGATGTAGGCGAGGGATTTTTCGAGCGTCATCTGTAAAGGCGGCGTCAGGCGCACCGCATCATCGGAGCCGGAGGCACGGATATTTGTCAGCTTCTTACCCTTCAACACATTCACTTCCAGATCATTGTCCCTGGTGTGTTCCCCAACGATCATGCCGCCATAGACCTTGTCGCCTGGGTGGATCATCATTGGCCCTCGGTCCTCTAGGTTCCATAGGGCAAACGCCACCGCCTCGCCCTTATCCATAGCGATCAGCACGCCAGTATGGCGCCCCTGGATCTTGCCCTTATGGGGCGCATACTCGTGGAACACGCGGTTCATGATCGCTGTGCCGCGCGTGTCGGAGAGCAACTCTCCCTGATATCCGATCAAGCCCCGCGTTGGCGCATGGAACACCATCCGCGTACGGCCTGTACCGGACGGCTTCATTTCCAGCATCTCAGCTTTGCGCTCGGACAGTTTCTGCACAACCACGCCGGAATGTTCGTCATCGACATCGATGACAACTTCCTCAATAGGCTCCAGGCGCTCACCGCCGGGGGCTTCCATCATCACAACTTGGGGGCGGGACACACCAAGCTCAAAGCCTTCCCGGCGCATGGTTTCGATCAAAACGGCCAATTGAAGCTCGCCGCGCCCGGAAACGGTGAACGCCTCGGCGTCGCTCGCCCGGGCGACTTTTAGCGCAACATTCCCCTCAGCCTCCTTTTGCAGCCGGTCCCAGATCATGCGGGAG
>JBCBAO010000432.1:0-723 GCA_038532405.1 Pseudomonadota bacterium
CGCGACCCTCCTTGCCGTCGGCCATGCCTACCAGCAAGCCGCCGATAAGACGACTGTCCCCCGCTTCCCTGAGAATGCCTTCGACACCCCCGACACGGGGCCTATCCTCCGCCCCCTCACCCCCGGGGCGCCCCGGAAATAGGGATTGCCTTATCGTATAAGCCTTCCATGCATTGCCCCCCGGCGACCCGCAGCATCAGAGCCCAGCCGAATATCTCCCAAGGCCTCAAGATACATGTCGCTATATACAGAAGCAGTTGGTCTTATACCCGCAAGCCGCTGCAACTGGGTTGTTGCCTTAACAAGCGCTTTGAAATCCGCGTTTGTTGAGACAATCGGAGCTCCAGAACACACACGACTAAAAAGCTGGTCAAGCTCATTCAAGAGATAATGAAACTCCTGTTCGACCCCACCAGTATCTAGCGGCCGCCGGAACATCCCCGCAAACAAAACGGTTACGATACCGATGGTCGGCAAAACGGTCTCGATCTCGACATTTTGCAAAAACCAGTCCGAGGAGAAAACAAACGGCAAGAGTATGATTAGAGCAACGACTATACCTTGCTTCCTGCGACCCCTCTTTCTCCGCGTCCTCGCAAGAAACAACAAGCTGGCTGTGATCCTGGCTTTCAGGTCTTCAATATCCCCAACCAGATCTGCCTTGTCGCGTTCAGCCGTTTCGAATGTGCGTGGAGTGAGTGCCTTAACCATAGTTGCAGCTTT
>JBCBAO010000433.1:0-691 GCA_038532405.1 Pseudomonadota bacterium
AGATCAATGATACGCGCATTGGGTGGCAGAAGCGGCCAGATCTGCAAACTGTCCCAGATATGTCGCCGCCAAATATGATCCCACTCCGAAGGACCGATCAAATTCATCGTCTTCCGCCACACGTCCAAGCAAGTGATCACACGGTCCAAACGCTCAAATGTTTCACGTGAAACATCGATTTGTTCACAAATATCTTCGCGGCCAAAGCCATCCAGATCCATCGGCATCCTATAAGTGTTATCCCGATTTGCGTTTCACGTGGGCCAGCAATGCCGTCAAAGCAGAGGGCGTTACGCCCTCAATACGCCCCGCCTGACCAAGGGTTTCCGGCCGAGCCGTTTGCAGGCGGGAGCGAACTTCGTTCGATAATCCGCCTATTCGCCCATAATCCAAATCGCCGGGCAATTGGAGCGCCTCATCTTTTCGAAGCGCATGGATGTCCGCCGCTTGGCGATCAAGGTATCGGGCATATTGTGCATCTATGGCCATTTGCTCTTGTATGGATGGCGATACCGTATCGAGCTCTGGCCATACCTTTGTCAGATCACCAAAGTCGATATCTTGATAGGCTAGATACTCAAAGGCGGAGCGAACCCGGCCATCCTGATTCACCGACCAGCCAGACTGGGCCGCGCGGCTGGGACTCATGGTCAGAGAATGGAGCAGATCCCTCGCGGATGTTAACGTGGAA
>JBCBAO010000434.1:0-684 GCA_038532405.1 Pseudomonadota bacterium
TCGCTTCACAGACGAAAGGCGAGATCGTCACCTACCTCGACACGCTCTTCGCCGAGCCCGCCACATTGCTCAGAGGCGATCAGAGCACCGCCGTCGAGACCTGGGCGCCGGCGATGATGGTCTCGAACGCGGCGGCGGTGAAGGATGCGGATGCCACTCCCATCACGGAAGTGGGCAGCGATGCCGACGCCATGGAAGACGAGCCCGGCGAGGAAGCCGAAGATCCAGAGGGCGAGCAAGCTGACGTGGAGCACGGAACTCACGCTCAGTGCGATGCTGTAAACGCCGTTTCAAAAATCCCCAAAAGTGGCGAAGTAAAATTCCCCACTTTTCGGTCTCGGTGATCAGCCGGCGTTTTGGATCTCGAGCTCCTTCTTTGGCGGCCGACCGCGCCGTTTCGGCGGGGGCGGTGGAGATATCGGCGCATTGGCGCGGACATGTTCTGGGATGAGATCGGCGTGAGCGCGCAGGCGGTAGCTCGCGCCCTCGATCTGGACGACTACGGCGTGATGTAGCAGTCGGTCGAGCAGCGCGGTGGCGACGACGGGGTCGCCGAAGACCTCGCCCCACTCCGCGAAGCCGCGGTTCGAGGTGAGGATCATTGCGCCCTTCTCATAGCGCGCGTTGACGAGCTGGAAGAACAGGTTCGCGCCGCCGGTGGTGATCGGCAGGTATCCGATCTCG
>JBCBAO010000435.1:0-680 GCA_038532405.1 Pseudomonadota bacterium
ACCAAATTGGCCCAGCCATCGAAGCGGCCGCAGCTTTGAGCCATCAGCTTTCGCTGTCTGGCCGGTTCAACGCATCGTAGGATCTGAATTCGTAGGCGATGCACCGGTCGATCAATGTGCGCCAAACCGGTTCGGCAATCGCTGGTGAGAGCCCGGCTTTCTCAGCATACGCTAGGACTTTGGAGACGACGTCCTCGATCCGCGCCCGGTCATGCACAGCATTGCGGCCGGCCTTGATGCGTGCCGCGGCGTCCATGAAGGATTGTCGTTCCAAAAGCAGGGACACAAGGGCGCGGTCCAGCCGGTCGATTTCCCGGCGTACATCCGCCATGGTCTCTGCCGTCTCACTTGTGTGGCGGGCAACATCGCTCGCAGGGGTCATATCGTCAGCCATGATACCCTTTCAATGGCCCGTTCGCGCCCCGGAAACAAGGGTTCAATTGCGCACAGGGTGCTAGCCTGCAAAGGCTTTTTCGATGACAAATTGGGCGGGTGCGGCGTTCGACCCCTCAACCAGATCCGCATCCAGAAGACGCTGCTTGGTATCGGTAATCATCTCCATAGACCCGCAGATCATGCCCCGGTCTGTCTCTGGATTGAGCGCTGGAACGCCAAGCTTGTCGAACAGTTCGCCCGTATCGATCAGCGTTGTGATCCTGCCCATCTGTTCATAAGTCTCG
>JBCBAO010000436.1:0-660 GCA_038532405.1 Pseudomonadota bacterium
CCCGTCGGCGGATCTGTTTGTTGGTTCGACGCTCCCTCAAAAACCCGTCGACCCGCCGGCAGGTTTGCCATCTGAACTCCTGGAACGTCGCCCTGATTTAATCGCTGCCGAGCGCCGTATCGCCGCTGCTATAGATACTGTGGATCAAGCACAAGCCGCACGATTGCCAAAGATTAGTTTGACCGCCAGCACCGGAGGATCGTCACCCGATCTCTCGAGCCTGCTTAATCCCGCAAATCTTGCCTGGACCGCGGCATCCAACCTTCTCGTGCCGGTGATTGATGGCGGCGCGCGTCGGACCCAGGTTGAGATCAATACGGTTGATCAGCAGGCTGCTGTCGAAGCCTATGCCGGTGCCGCGCTGACCGCGTTTTCAGAAGTTGAACAGGCTCTTGCCGATGGGCTTACCATTCGCCGGCGGAAGCTCTTCGTTGATGAGGCGCGTGCGCAATCGGATAGAGCTTTGGAGCTCGCGCGTATCCAATACAGCGAAGGTGAGACCGACCTTTTGTCTGTCTTGCAGCTCCAGCAGGCCGCTTTTGGCGCACAAAGCACAGCCCTAACGGTCAATCGTCTAGAGCTTGATCAATATGTCGATCTCAATTTGGCGTTGGGCGGCAATTGGTAAAGCGATCTCATATGTTTCCCCGCCGTCATGAT
>JBCBAO010000437.1:0-651 GCA_038532405.1 Pseudomonadota bacterium
GCCTTCGAGCGCTGAATGCACGCGCAGTTGCAGAAGAGTTGCTACGCGACGCAGAATGAACCCATGTCAAAAAGTGATGGCGAAACTTGCGCCGAAGCGTCTACGCTCGAGTCGCTGCGAGCTTAAGGTGAGTGCGCGACTGTGCAAGATCAAAGTTCGGTGGCAACCTATATGCTTACGCGAAAGCGTCGCGTAAGCACCACTTTCGCAACGACGCAGATATGTAAGATGTTGATATATGGGGAATAAGTGGCGCACCCGAGAGGATTCGAACCTCTGACCTCTGCCTTCGGAGGGCAGCGCTCTATCCAGCTGAGCTACGGGTGCATACCGTTCGCGAGATGCTTACGCCATGCTTATGCGAGTTTTTCGGCTCCTTAAAGAGCGAACCCGATATCCGCTCAAGCCGTTGTTTAACAAATTCTTTCTTCCAACACTTTTTGCAATCGCCGAACTCTACATCTGCCCTCAGAGGGCAGCGCTCCATCCAGCCGAGTTAAGGGCCTCTAGATCTGATGCGTTGGTATAATCGCCGCTTCATGTTTTGTCATGGGCCTTCTATCAAATTGCGTCGTTTGGCCAAGTTGCTAATCGCACCTTGTTTTATGGGCACTGCGTAAAATCTCGCGTGGTCTTGGTTATAGAGCTGCG
>JBCBAO010000438.1:0-618 GCA_038532405.1 Pseudomonadota bacterium
ATAATGAGGGGGCTGAGAATTTTGTGAAGGTGGTTTGTATTTAATTGCGACCTTGATGGGTTGGATACGGCGTTGGTGCACAGATAGCCCCTGGATGGTATGAGCGCGCTTCCTTCTACTGTTGATCGTCGAAACCTTGCGGTACAAACTGAACGACACACACCGAGACAAGATCCCCAAGGCGAAGGGCCGTGATGGGGGGTATCCAACCCATCACGGCCACCCATAACTCTATTTCGCACGTAGTGCTTTTATAAGCGTTCTTGCAGCTATTGTTTGATCTATTTGAGCGTTGCCTTCTACAAATCTCACAAAATCTTCAAAAATATCAATGTCTTTTCTGGAGAGTGCTGATCTAATTTTTTCTAACAGGCTGTGCTTTGATGCTCTGAAATCATCGTTATATTGATCCTGAATATATGGTGTCCAAAAAGTCAACAACATATCTAGAGCAAAGCATTCAGCTTCGCCCTCTTCTACAAGACAATATATCATTGCGAGAAAAAAATATTTAAACGAGCTACCTTCAAGAAAATTGAAACAGTATCTTGATTCATTGAAATCCTGTAGCCGAAGTTCATCCCACTGCTTGCCCCAAAGAGCGATAGTCTCTTCATA
>JBCBAO010000439.1:0-593 GCA_038532405.1 Pseudomonadota bacterium
CGCCCCAGCAATATCGGTTACCGGTCCGTCTCCTACAGCGAGTATACGCTCTACTGGCGGCAAATCGCCAAGTGCCGAAAGCTTCTCGCGCGCCAAATCATAAATCGCCGAATGGGGTTTGCCAGGATAGACGACCGGCCCGCCCGCCGCTGAATAAATGCGGGCAAGCGCACCGGCGCACCAATGCAGCTTATCCCCAATGCGCACTTGAATATCGGGATTGGCACACACCAAAGGCAGGCCGGTCTTAGCAACAGCCTCTAGTTCGCTGCGATAGTCATCCGGATGGTCCTTTACCTGGTCCCGCAGCCCAATAATCAAGCCGAGCTGGGCCGCCCCCGGATCATCAGCAAAGGTAAGGTCAAGCCCATCATAGAGATACCGATCATGTTCCCAGCCCTCATCGGCACCGATCCGCCAGATCGCCTTATCCGCATTGCGAGCCAGTAAATCCCGTGTTGCATCACCGGAAGATACACAGTCATCGAAGGCCTCACCCGGCACGCCGAGGGGCTCGAAATAACGAATAACTTGCGCTTTCGGCACAGGCGCATTGGTGAGCAAAACAACGCGCCCCCCACCGGCCCGGAACT
>JBCBAO010000440.1:0-572 GCA_038532405.1 Pseudomonadota bacterium
GATTTCGGCACTGGCCACGCCAACCTGTCTCTGCTGACGCAATTGCCCTTCGATATTTTCAAGATTGACCGGCAATTTGTGTCCGATCTCGAGAAGGATTCTCAGTCACCGGCTATTGTCGAGATGATCCTCGCCATGGCGGAAACGCTGGGGCTGCAAACGGTTGCCGAAGGGGTCGAGACCGAAAATCAGGCTGCGTTCCTGCGCCGGCGGGGGTGCACACTTGGTCAAGGCTTCCTGTTCAGCCGAGGGATACCAGATCAGGATCTTCGGGCATTGATGCGTGACTGGAAACGGCTCGACGCGACCGGTTGATCCAACTCAAACTGTCCGTGGCGTCCCCGGCAGGATTCCAACCTGCGACCTACCGCTTAGGAGGCGGTTGCTCTATGCAGCTGAGCTACGGAGACATGAGATCTTCTTAGCATATCGGTGTCCGGTACCTATGCAATGCATGCCTAAGGATTGAGTTTTGGCATTAGACGTAAGCGGGGGTAGGCTCGCTTTCGTTATTATGCGCCAGTTGTCTCTGTTCGTCCGCCGTCTGTTCTTTGTCCCCCTGACTTGCTTGT
>JBCBAO010000441.1:0-558 GCA_038532405.1 Pseudomonadota bacterium
TTTGCGCCAGCAAATATCCGGAACCCAGCACCACCCTCGCGGCACAAAAGAACAGAGCCCTCAGCCCGCAAAGCGGCGTCCCATCGCGCAGCGCAGCGAAGCGGGGGACAAACAAAATGCAGCCATCTGGCAAAGCCACGTCCCATGGGCTGCGAAGCAGACCGGGGACAAAAAATATGATTACCCGCCTGCCCCCAGCACCGCATCTGCTACAAACGGATTGTCCTTGCGTTCCTGGCCAAAGGTCGAGAGCGGGCCGTGGCCGGGCACGAAGCGCATATCGTCTCCGAGGGGCCAGAGATTGGTGACAATCGCGTCCAGGAGCTGCTGGTGATTGCCCCGTGGAAAGTCCGTCCGCCCGATGGACCCACGAAACAGCACATCGCCAACAAAGGCGAGCCGGCCTTCCTTGTGGTAGATCACGACATGGCCCGGCGTATGGCCCGGACAATGGGTTACGCCGAAGGTCATGTCACCCAGGGTCAGCTCATCGCCCTCCGCCAGATATCGGTCCGGCACCACATTGCGCCCATCGGCAATGCCGTATTTTGCCCCCTG
>JBCBAO010000442.1:0-556 GCA_038532405.1 Pseudomonadota bacterium
GGGTATCACTGGGTTTGCGACAAAGGCTCCAACGACGCGATCCTTGCATCTGTCGCAACTGGAGCCATCATTGGACTGGCCGTTGGTGTCTTAGCCGACGGCGGTGGCTACTAAGCGAGCCTGTTTCTGGTTTAGTAGAGTAGCGTAGAGTGAGAGAGCGCGGCGTAGGCCGCGCTCTTTTTCATTTTTGGGGTGATTTTAGTTTTCCTTCATGAATCTGCGGACTATTATGAAAGTGTCGCCGGTGACTCGCTGGCGGCTTTTTTGAAGCAACTGAAAGGAGGTGATCCAATGTCGAGTGAGAAACCAGGTAGGGCCATTGGGTCTGTGTCCGAGGGTTTTCATGTGGAGCAGCCTCTACTGAACGCCTGACGAGATACGATGGGCTTTGAAACGAGCCCTGGATCTTAGAGCTTTACCAAGCTCACGGAGGCCGCCCAGCTGCTCGCCCGTGCAAGGCGCGTTGTCTTGATCGGAGAGATGAGTGCGCTTGGGCTTGCGCAATACGCCTCTTACATCGCCAATATGTCCTTAACCGGGTGGAGCGTGCTCGGCC
>JBCBAO010000443.1:0-539 GCA_038532405.1 Pseudomonadota bacterium
GGGGTTTTTTATACTTTGTCGGTGGCTGAGACGCTGTTTCGCTGGGTTTCGAATTAGGAATTCGAGTACTGAGGCCTTGATTTTTTGAGGATCTCGCTAGGCAAGTGTTAACCACGTAAAAAAAGCGCAACAAAAGTGAAATTTGGGCTTGCGTAGCTCGCCATAGAACAGGTATACACTGATCTCTTTCGCAAACACCAGCCGGAAGCGGTCTTTGAAGACTCGCCTCAGGGCTTTTTGCGGTCAAAGTCAGGCTTGAAGCAGGTAACTGCACATAACTGAGAGAGACCGAAAAAAGGGTGTTGACGGGGAAATTGGCGGGGCATATAAGCCGCGCTTCCGGTCTGGGAAACAGCAGTTTTCAAGGCCATTTCGGGAGCGATCCCGAGCTGTTTGACATCGCAGGAATTGGAAGAGAAACGCAGGCGGCGTGACGGCTTGCGGACCTCATGATCCCATAGGGATGCGAGGTTCATAAACGATCACGACGGACTGCGTTTTAATAAGAAAACCGTTCTTTATGAACAGCTGGGGTTTCG
>JBCBAO010000444.1:0-236 GCA_038532405.1 Pseudomonadota bacterium
GCATAATACAAAGAGCGAAATGGGCGCTGTCAAGAAACCCGACGCAACTGTTTATGGAAGCGTACGACATAAATATGGCGAAAATGTGGGGCGCCGGGGTTCCGGACGGACACTGGCGGAGAGGGAGGGATTCGAACCCTCGAAGGGCGCTAGCCCTTGCTGGTTTTCAAGACCAGTGCATTCAACCGCTCTGCCACCTCTCCGGCGGGCGCAATTGTCGCCTGCCTGTGGAACCG
>JBCBAO010000444.1:246-524 GCA_038532405.1 Pseudomonadota bacterium
CGCGTTTCTCGGCGCGGCTACCCGCACCCTCGGCCAGACGCCTGAGCCCACCCTCCTGTCGCCGTCCGCGCGGCTCGAAGCGCTGTCGATCGAGGTGGAGGACCCGGACCTGACGGCGGCCGATGCCGAAAGAATCTCGCGCTCCGCCAACGCGTTACGCGACGACGCGACCACCTGCGTCGACGACAGTGAAGCCCAGATTCGGCGCCTCGAGAGCAATCTCCTGATCCTGGGCGACAACCGCCCGGAGCCCGAGGCGGAGCAGACGGAGGACGAGC
>JBCBAO010000445.1:0-500 GCA_038532405.1 Pseudomonadota bacterium
GTTGCGGCTAAGCCGTGGCGGGGCGCGCATTGATTATATTGCTGGAATAATATGGGTTGGTTCCCCTTAACCAATGGAGGTTTCCGTAGCACGCAAACCAAAGACCTTGGCCCACCTCCGCCACTGCCGTGGCCATCTGCGCTGAAATTGGTTCGCTGAACCAATTTTCTAGCGCTGCGATGGGTCCCGGATAAGCTCTACGAGCTTTCCGGGATGACAGGGCAGAGAACAGCGCGCCCTTTCTGGGATGACGCCACAAACACCCCCCTGCCCTTGTCATCCCGGCCGCAGCGCAGCGGAGAGCCGGGACCCAGCACTCTGCTTCCAAGCCTGCCTGCGATATTCTGGGTCCCGGATCTCCGCTAACGCTCCGTCCGGGATAACACCAGCAGAAACTTATCCCCCTCCCACCCAGTCCACCCCCAACACCCCCCCCAGGGCTTTCCCGAAAGAGAAGCGGCGGGCGGGCCCGCCGGTAACCGTGGGGAGGCCCCAAGTTA